>CALDNY010000235.1 GCA_937914685.1 uncultured Kordiimonadaceae bacterium | reverse complement strand
AACACCGGGTTTTACCCCACCAGTCGGGCAAGACATGATTTTAAAACGTCATCGATTACCCTTGGTTCATAAATTTGTCCGCGCCAATAATATTGATAAAGTTAAATTAAACGGCAAAGGCGGACTTGGTATTGTCACCTCTGGAAAAACTTATGAAGATGTGCTTCAAGCAATGAACCTCATTGGATTGAATAACGAAAAGGCAGAAAAATTAGGTATTGGAATATATAAAGTAGGCTGTATTTGGCCGCTAGAACCACTAGGATTAAAAGAATTTGCCAAAGATCGACCTGAATTATTATTCATAGAAGAAAAAGATGCCTTTATCGAAGATCAGGCGGCCAAGCTTTTAATTAACGAAAAAAAACACCCTCAATTAATTGGTAAATTCGATGCTGATGGCAATGCTATATTTGTCAGTGATGAATTGTTAGATCCCTTACAGATCGGCCAAGCTATTGCCGCGCGATTAAGGGAGAATGGTCGTCAAGATAATGAAATAGATAGCCATTGTGATCAATTGACGGCTATTGCAAATACCAAGGCATCTTTTCCCAGCAATGGCCCAGATTTGCCAATGCGCTTACCTTATTTCTGCTCTGGCTGCCCTCATAATACATCGACTAAAGTTCCCCAAGGAAGTTTAGCAATGGCAGGAATAGGCTGTCATGCGATCGCATTATTCTATCGCCAAGACACATTGCCACCCACTCAGATGGGCGGTGAAGGAATGAATTGGGTAGGGGCTTCACATTTTAGTGGTACAAATCATATGTTTCAAAATCTTGGTGATGGTACCTATTATCATTCGGGATTATTAGCGATACGCGCTGCGGTCGCGGCGGGCATTAATATCACTTATAAAATTCTTTATAATGATGCGGTTGCCATGACCGGTGGTCAGCCCATTGACGGGCCAATATCTGTTGCCCAAATGATCCGTCAGGTTAAAGGGGAAGGGATCGTTAAATGCGTGTTGGTTACAGATAGTCCCCTAAATTATAAAAAAATAAACGATTTTCCAAAAAATATAGAAATATATCACCGCGATCAGTTGGATTTTGTGCAAAAACAAATGCGTGAGATCGAAGGTACTAGTGTTTTAATTTATGAACAGACTTGCGCTGCTGAAAAACGCCGGCGCCGTAAAAGAGGAACATTCCCAAACCCTGCTAAACGGATATTCATTAATGACAGTGTTTGCGAGGGGTGTGGCGATTGTTCGGTTCAATCAACATGCGTTTCTATTCAACCACTCGATACGCCATTTGGTGTAAAACGTAAGATCGATCAATCAGGCTGTAATAAGGACTATAGTTGCCTAAAGGGATTTTGTCCGTCTTTCGTCACTATTTTAGGGGCTGAGCCAGCGAAAAGGACTGGAATTATTCAGATTGATACTATGATGGACTTAGTGCCAGAGCCAAAGGTTGCCGTCATTGAAAATCAAAATATGAGTATTATGATTGCAGGGATTGGTGGCACGGGGGTGATTACGGTCGGGGCTATTCTTGGTATGGCCGCTTATATGGAGAATAAAGCCTGTTCCATTTATGACATGACGGGATTGAGCCAAAAAAATGGCGCCGTTTTTAGCCATTTGCGCATAGCACAGGATAATGAAGGGATTGCGACCCAACGTATTGGCGTCGGTGAAGCTGACCTTGTTATGGGGTTTGATTTATTAGCGGCTCTTAGCGGCGATGCGGCGGTTACATATTCTAATCAACGGACAAAACTCGTCGGTAATTCTGATGTGACCTTAACGTCTGCTTTTCAATTTGACCGCAATGCATCGATTGATAAAGATCAGGTGACAGGCGTGATTAGGGCAAAGTCTCTACCCGGCCATAGTCATTTTATTGATGCCACAAATATCGCTCTTAAATTATGCGGTGATACCCTCGCCAGCAATATGTTTATGGTTGGTTTTGCTTTGCAGAAAGGCCTTCTACCTGTTTCTTGTGAGGCGATCATAGAAGCCATTAAATTAAATGGCGTTGCCGTTTCATTTAATTTAACAGCTCTATCATACGGAAGACTTTATAGTCATGCACCAGACAAAATTGAAGCCTTGCTTGGTCAAGATGAGCCGGCCATAGAAACGCTAGATACTTTAATAAAAAGCCGCATTGAGCATCTGAGCGATTATCAAAACGTTGCTTATGCTGCAAAATTTATTAAACGAGTGGAGCAAATTAAAGCAGCCGAAATGGCAGTGGACCCAAGCTCCATAGAACTTACCAAAGCGGTTGTCTTAAACCTTTCAAAATTAATGTCTTATAAGGATGAGTATGAAGTGGCGCGCCTTTATAGTGATCCCGCGTTTCTTAAAAAAATTCAAGATCAATTTGAAACTGGATTTAAACTTAAATTTAATCTAGCACCGCCCTTATTTTCAAAGAAAGATCGCTCAACGGGCCAACCGCTCAAATCTGAATATGGTTCTTGGGTGATGATACTGTTTAAAATTCTTAGCAAAATGAAAGGATTGCGCGGCGGTGCTTTTGATGTTTTTGCAAGAACTAATGAGCGTAAGATGGATAGAAAGCTAATAGAAGATTATAATGATATGCTTGATCTAATCGTGGCAAAACTCAATTTGGATAATTTTCAAACTGCCTTAAAATTGGCTAATCTACCAGACCAAATTCGTGGTTTTGGCCATGTGAAAACGCAGTCTATTACCGCCCTAGAAGCGAAAAAAACAAGGCTGTTAAAATCACTAAAAGGCTAAACTATAGCTAATGTTTTGCTACAGTATCATTTTGACTAATTTGATGATTGATTTAACTATTTTTCCGTAAGGGGGGAAAAGTAGAAAAAGCGTACTGAATTTGGATTGGGTAAAAACTGCTTTTTGATGGCTGAATGTTTTAAAGCCATGTTGGCCGTGATAGGCGCCCATACCGCTAGCACCGACCCCACCAAAGGGTAAATTATCTTGAACGATGTGCCATAAAACATCATTTATACTAACACCACCAGAGACTGTTTTATCTAAAAGCAGACGTTGTTCTTGTTTGTTATCACCAAAATAATAAAGTGATAAAGGTCGCTCATGGTCGTTGATATATTTTATGGCTTGATCAATATTATCATAGGTCATAATCGGTAATATCGGGCCAAAAATTTCTTGCTGCATGATGGCCATTTCGTCGGTTACATTTAATATAATAGTCGGTGGAAACTGACGTGAATTGTGGGGGGATTGGCTTTCTTGGTCACCAATTTGGATGATTTTCGCCCCTTTGGCTTCTGCGTCTTCCAGTAATAGATTTAACCTTTGATAATTGCGATCATTAATGATGCTAGTATAATCCGAACTATTAGTGCCATCAGGGAAGAAACTTTTGATGGTTTTTTGTAATATTTCTACAAATTCATCCTGATTTTGCTTTTTGACAAAGGCATAATCAGGGGCAATGCAAGTCTGACCTCCATTGAGGAATTTTCCAAAGGCCATGCGCGGGATAAGTTTTTGCAGATTAAGATTATCGCTAAAAATAACAGGTGATTTACCGCCAAGCTCTAATGTTACAGGGGTAAGATTAGCGGCTGCGGCTAAGGCAACCATACGGCCGATTTGGGTCGACCCGGTGAAAAATAAATGATCAAAAGGCTGCTTTGAAAACTCTATACCTACTTGGCTATCTCCTGTGATCACTGTAAAATAATCAGGGTCAAAATTTTCATTGATCATTTTTGCCAATAAAGCCGATATATTGGGTGTGAATTCGCTTGGCTTTAGCATCACTCTATTGCCCGCTGCTAGAGCCTGCGCCGCAGGTGAAATTGCCAGTAGAAAAGGATAATTCCAAGGGGCGATGATGCCGACAACTCCTAAAGGTTGATATTCAATATGTGATGATCCTGGTAAATATTGTAATGTGGTTTTGACTTTTTTGGGCTTCATCCATTTTTTCAGATGTCGGCGATCGTTTTTTAAGCCCCCTAATGCGGTAATAATATCGCCGAGCATGCTTTCAACTTTACAACGATTGCCGAAATCTTGATGCATTGCTTCACAAATGTCGTTTTCATGTTGTTGGATGAGGTCAATTAATTTAGTGAGTGTCGCGCGGCGTTCTTCATATGTAGGAGGGGTCTCTGTACGAGTTTTAACGCGTTGAGTATTGAATATTTCATTTAAATTAGTCATTGTTTTATCCCTCAATATCAAAGCTATTATTGACACTATAAGCTTTATTTTCACTAGTGGCTAGGCTGTCTGTCAGTACATTTTTTTGAAATATTTTATTCTCAACAACTTCCCTTGACAATAGCTGAAAGAAAGATAGCTTAATTAAAATATTAATCCAAAATGGTCAAAAGTTGGTGACGGTTAAACTGTAATTTTAAGATGGAATACATAAATGAATAATGACAAAAACGGGAATTTTCTTGGCCTAACACCGATCGTACTTTTTATGGTACTTGTTGTTGTTTTTGGGATTGTGGCAAAAGATTTTACCGCCATGCCTATATTAGTGGCTTTCATGATTACGGCGGGATATGCATTGATACTTAATCCCGGCATTAGGAAATTCTCCATTGGTGAAAAGGTGGATATATTTTGTATAGGTGGCGGCGAGAAAACCATCATTTTATTAGTTGTGATTTTCCTTATGGCGGGGGCTTTTTATGCTCTGACAATTGATATTGGCGCCCGAGATGCAACGGTGAATTGGGCTTTAAAATTTGTGCCAAAGAATTTTCTTCTTCCTGGTTTATTTCTGATCTCATGTTTTATCTCTTTTGCCATGGGAACCTCAATGGGAACCATTACGGCTATTTCACCCATTGGTATTGGCCTTGCTCATAATATTGGTATTCCAGTTCCTCTGGCCTTAGGCATTGTTATCGGGGGCGCTATGTTTGGTGATAATCTTTCCTTTATATCCGATACGACAATTGCCGCTACCCGAACCCAGGGGGTCAAGATGAAAGATAAATTTAAGGCCAATTTTATCGTGGCAGTACCCGCCGCAATTACCACATTCATTTTATTAATGTTTGTCGAGTTTGATACATCAGCAATGATTGAGCTTGGTTCTTATAATTTATGGCTCATTTTACCTTATTTTCTGATTATTTTCTCTGCATTATTTGGCTTAAATGTCATTACAGTTTTGGGTATTGGTATTAGTTCTGCCTGTGTTGTTGGGCTTGGTTCGGGAGCTTTTAACATCCTTGGTATGCTTCAAAGTATTCAAAAAGGCATGGGCTGGATGGAAGATTTGGCGGTTATTGCCTTGGTCATCGGTGGGATTGTCGCATTGATGAAAGCATATGGGGGTGTTGATTGGCTTTTATCTAATCTTACTAAAAACGTTAAAAGTCGAAAAGGTGCTGAATTTAGCATTGCAATATTGGTTAGTTTTCTGGGACTTGCTATTGCCAATAATACCATTGCTATTGTTTCAGCGGGTCCTATTGCAAAGGATTTAAATAATAAATACCAGATAGACCCAAGAAGGACGGCCAGCCTTTTGGATATTTTCGCTTGCGGTGTTCAAGGAATGGTTCCTTACGGCGGACAATTGCTGACGGCAGCGACCTTGGCCAGTATTTCGCCCTTGGATATAACGCCTTATTGTTGGTATCCAATGCTGATTCTTGTTTTTGGCATTCTCGCCATAGCCACAGGTTTGCCCAAATTCAGAGATGTTGCCTTAGATGAATATGGCGAGCCCGTTCTTATAACACTAAAAAACGAAGCATAATATGGCAAAACAATATCTATTAGGAATAGACGTTGGTACCTCGCGTATTAAGGCTGTTCTTTTTGATAGCAAGGGCAATACTGCTTTTAGTTCTTGGCGAGATTCTCAACCCTATAGTGAGGGAAACCATTCAGAAATTGACATGGACGAACTTTGGTTAGATGTGAGTGCGACCATTAAAGACGTGCTTAATCAACGAGAAGAGGGAGCTATGGTGGCGGGTGTTGCGGTCTCTGGTCAAGGGGAAGGGCTTTGGTTAATTGACGCACATGGAAATCCAGTTGGCCGGGCAATTCTCTGGAACGACACTAGGGCTTCCGGTATGGTTAAGACTTTGGAAGAAATCAAAAAAATCAATGATAATATTCGCCGCATTACGGGCTCTAGTCTTTTTCCCGGGGCGACTAGTGTGCTGTTGCGTTGGCTGGGGGACAATAACCCAGAACAGTTGAAAAAAGCATCTTCTGTGATATTTTGCAAGGATTGGATCAGGTATAAATTGACAAATATTGTTGGCACTGATTTCTCTGATGCTTCGAGTTCTTTGTTGGATATTATCAAAGCAGAACCGACAGAAGAATTATGGGGTCTTTTGGATATTGGCAAGCACTTATCTTTGTTTCCCCAGTGTTATGAACCTTCAGATTATGTGGCAACCGTGACGCAAGAGGCCGCGAAAATGACTGGTTTAGAAAAAGGAACTCCCGTTGGCGCAGGGGCTTTTGATGTGGTGGCTACAGCCGTAGGATGCGGCGCTATAAAGTTTGGTGATGCGTGCAGTATTTTAGGGACTAGCGGCTGTAATATGGTGGTGTCCGATGTTTTTAACCCTGATCCTAACGGGCGTACTGGTTCAGAACTTCATGCAATATCAGGGCGTTTTCTTAATGTCTCAGCCTCTATGGCCGCGACCCCCAACCTAGACTGGCTCTATGGTCTTTTTCACAAAGATCAAAGCTTTAGCAAAATAGAGGAGCAATTAAAGTCTGTTCCTGCGGGATGTGGCGGCATTATGTATCATCCCTATATATCTTCTTCGGGTGAAAGGGCTCCTTTTTATTCTGTGGGGGCTCGGGCACAATTTACTGGAATTGATGAAAAAACAACCCCTCTGATCATGACCAGAGCCGTTTATGAAGGAGTGGGATTTTCCGTGCGAGATTGTCTGACGGCATGTTATAGCGGACAACAACAAGCCCCCAAGCGTCTTTTTCTCGCAGGCGGCGGCGCGCGCAGTCAATTTTGGGCCCAGACCATTGCCAACTGTACGGGTTTACCTGTATTTCTTTCTGATCAAGAAGAAGCTTGCGCCAGAGGGAGTGCCTTGATGGCAGGGGTTGCTGCAGGACTTTTTACGGACTTAGAGCAAGCCTTGGCGCAAGGGAGCGAGCCCAAACGGTTAGACTCTGATCCTGATCTAGTAATATTTTATGATGGCCTTTATCTAAAATATAAAAAAATAAGAGACGCTATGATACCCATATGGAATGGCGGATAGATTTTTCTTATTAATCATAAATTGGGTGAAAGGCGCCAAAAACCCTTTCACAGAATTCGCCGGGATCATTAAAGCGTTGATTACGGTTAAGGGCGCTAATATCCACCATTTCCTGATCGTTCAAACTAAAATCAAAAAGCTGGAGATTTTCACGCAAGCGTTCTGGGTTAGAGGATTTGGGAATGATGGCAACATTACGTTGTATGCCCCAACGCAATACTATTTGAGCAGGGGTTTTATTCAGTCTTTTCGCTGCGGTTAAAACCACAGGCTCTTCGAGCACTGTGTCGGTCGCTTTTGCCATATTTAAAGGCACATAAGAAAGGGCGCCAAGCGGAGAAAAGGCGGTGACGGCGATATTACGTTCACGGCAAAGACGCAATAAAGGCTCCTGTGTAAAATAAGGGTGTGATTCAACCTGTACCACCGCAGGCGGAATTTTCGCATAGGTCAATAAATCGTGAATAAGCCCCGTGGAGAAATTACAGACGCCGATATGGCGTACCAGCCCCGCTTCAACCATTTCTTCCATCGCAGCCCAAGTTTCTGATAGAGGGACCGCATCAAGCTGCATTTTTCCATTAGGATCATTTTGATCATAAAGCCAGTCTGCAGGATAGTGATGGTCGTGGGGGACATGCTTTAAGGCGATGGGAAAATGAATGAGATACAGGTCAAGGTAATCCACCTGCAAGTCCTTCAATGTGCGCTCTAACGCAGGGCGTACATGTTCCGCCCGATGATCGGTGTTCCACAATTTAGAAGTAACCCAAAGGTCTTCACGGCTGCATAATCCCTCTGCGAGTGCTTGGCTAATGCCGTCGCCAACTTGTAGCTCATTGGCATAATCAGTGGCGCTATCTAAGTGGCGATACCCTATGGCAATGGCGTCGCGAACAGCTTTGGCCGCCTGATCCTGTTCTAGCTTCCATAGTCCCATCCCGATGGTTGGCATTTGGCTGTTTGCAACTTGGATAGTTTCATTAATAGTCATTATTGTCTTCCTGTTTTTGTTATATGAAGATTATTTTTTGGGCCAGATACCATAGCCTGTCTTCATTCTATCACGGACTTCTACCATCTGTTGGGCCGTTAAAATATGAGGTTCACCAAGTTGGCAGGCCAGATGATATTGCTGGCAAAGGGCTTCTAATTCACCGGCGCGCCACATGGCCTGCTTTAAATCACCGCCGCACGCGATCATGCCGTGTGTTCCAAGCAAACATCCTGTGCGGTCTTTAAGGGCGATTAAAGCATTCTCCGATAATTCAACGCTGCCATAATGGGCATAGTCTGCGCAACGAATGCTATCACCGCCAAAAACACCGATCATATAATGACAACTTGGAATGTCCCGTCTGAGCATTGATAAGGCCGTTGCATAAGTGGAATGGGTGTGTACTACCGCATGGATATCATCGCGCTCTGCATAAATATCGGCGTGGAATTTCCATTCGGAAGAAGGACGGTGGTTACCGATAAATTCACCAGATAAACCATCACCAGGAAGCAACATAATGTCGTCAGGGTTGGTTTCATCATAAGCTAAACTGCTGGGTGTAATTAATATTCCCTCATCAGTACGGATACTGATATTGCCAGAGGATCCCTGATTAAGTCCTGAGCTATTCATCCAAAGACAGGCATCGATGATTGCTTGGCGGGTCTGGGTATTATTTTTCTGGGTCATTGTGATATTCCTATCTTTAATTTGTACGGTTTTGATCGATCCATTTGGCCAATTGTTGGCTAATCATATCAATAGCATTATGGGCCGACGTTTTTGAGGCACCAGCAATATGGGGTGTTGCGAGAAGTTTTGGATGATTGAACAATGGGTCATTGGGGTTGGGCGGTTCAGGATTGAAAGTATCAAGACATGCCCCACCAATGGATCCAGCGTCCAATGCTTTTAAAAGGGCGGCTTGATCGACAAGCTCTCCGCGGGCTGTGTTGATGAATAAACAGCCTAGTTTTAGTTTTGAAAAGAAACTCTCATTACACATGTCTGCGGTTTCTGCGGTCAGACGTGTATGTAAGGATAGGGTATCACTGGTTTGGCAAAGCGTATCAAAATCAACTTTTTTAATGCCATTTTTGCGATCTTCTTCTGTTTCTTCTTGATAAGGATCATAAAATATTACCTTGGCGCCAAAGGCTCTAAGCAGTCGCGCGACAATCTTACCGATATGAGCGTATCCAAGCAGACCTACGGTCATTTCTGAAATTTCAAGTCCTGTATTTTCATAATGATAATGTACTCTTGACCATTGTCCCGCCCGCATTTCCATAGCGCCATTGGTAATTTCACGACTTGCACTAATGATCGCGCCGATCGTAAATTCTGCTACCGCATTGGCATTACGGCCGGGGGCGTTGGCTAATGTGATATTTCGTTCTAAAAGTGCGGCTTGATCTACATTAACAGGCCCCCCTCGACCAACGCCGATAAATTTCAAATCAGGCAGAGCCTCAATTACTCGTCGGCTAATGGGAGCGATATGAACAAGCAGTGCATCGGCACCCTCGGCCCATTCTATGACCTGTTCTTCTTTTCCTGAATATTCGCGTATGGCATCACCATGTTCACCAGAAATCATTGGACCAGGCGGCATTTTATGAACGGAAAGATCAATATTATCTCCGCAAAATTTCTTTAATCTTTCAGGAAAAAGGTCTGGAGCAAGAAAAAAATCACCCAAAGCACATACTTTTATCGCCATAAGTTTAACTCCTTAATCACTCAATAAAATGGCTGACAAAATGAAGGTAGATCAATCATTCTGTCTATAATGTTAGTTGTTATGCCTAGTTCTTATTGTAAAATCAATGCCTTTAATGTGAATTTTTAGTGGCGAGGGGAAGGTGTTAGCGATCTGGCAAAGTGTAGATGTTATTTTGACCTTATCGCCGTTAAAAATTCCGTTAAAAATTCCGTTAAATTATTTGCAAGGGCGTCACAAACATACCCACCTTCCTGAATAATAACCGTTGGGCAGGTTAATTGTTTGGAAATGGCTTTGCCGATTAAGCCGTAACCTTCAGTACTAACATTAAGACCGGCAAAAGGATCTCCTTCAAAAGCATCTAAGCCCAAGGCAATGACGAGGGCTTCTGGCGCAAAGGCATTGATACGATTAATGGCTTTATCAAGAGCCTTTAAAAAACCATCATCACCAGTGCCGCGCGCTAAGGGTATATTTAAATTATAACCAAGTCCTGCGCCTTGCCCGCGTTCAGCGCTATGGCCCCAGAAAAAAGGATAAAAGCGTATCGGATCGGCATGAATAGAAACTGTTAAAACATCTTTTCGCTGATAAAAAATTGATTGAGTACCGTTACCATGATGTAAATCCACGTCAATAATCGCCACAGATTTGAATTTTTTAAGAAGGTTTTCTGCGGCAATGGCCGTGTTGTTTAAATAACAAAACCCGCCAGCAATATCCGCGCCGGCATGATGGCCGGGGGGACGAGAAAGAGCATAGGCCATATCATCTCCCGCCATCACCAATTCGCTGGCATGGACCGCAGACCAAGCACTTTGTTGTGCGCTTTGCCATGTCTGTGCGCCTATCGGGGCGGAAGCATCAGACATATGGTAACCCGCTTGGGCAATAACGGAGGCTGGATAGACACCGTCTCGATTGGTCGGATGAATATTGGGGGTAATCTCTGGTGCTGCATCTGGAATTCTTTGCCATCTCTGGTAAGCCATTTGCAAAAATTCTAAATATTCAGGTGTATGAACGGCGGCGATGGGCCCGATGCCATAATCGTCGGGACAAACTTGTTCGAGCCCTGCGGCGAGGGCGCCCTTTAATAATATGTCAATCCGTTCGGGTGTTTCAGGGTTTTTCTGTCTTAACCCGTTGACGAGAAAACCTTCGGGATAATGTTTATTTTGCAGAGGGGAAAGAACACATTTCATTTTTGTAATCCTCTAATTATTTATAATAGGTAATTTAAAGTTGCGGGCGAATTCGAGCAGGCTATCTTCTAAAATATTTAAAATGTCAGCGATTTGATCCGAGTTCGTGATCATCGGCGGGCAAACAAGAAAATGGTCGCCTTCAATGCCGTCTCTTGTTCGTCTTGAATAGATGATCAGTCCTCGTTTATAGGCAATCTCAACAAGTTGATGATAAGCATTTAAAGAGGCGGGTAGTGGCATCATGGTTTTTCGGTCACTAACAAGCTCAAAAGCGGTGAGAAGCCCTTTGCCACGCACATCACCAATGAAAGGAAATTTATCCATTAAAACCGCAAGACCTTTTAACAGTTCATGGCCTACTTTGAGAGTATTTTCCATTAAATTTTGTTGATAAATTTCCTCAATCACCGCAAGGCCAGCCGCACAGGCCATTGGGTTGCCAGCATAGGTATAACCATGTTGAAAACCGCCATTATCAAGAACGCCATCAACGATATATTGTTTGGCTGTCAGAGCGCCTAAAGGCACGTATCCCGCGCCAAATCCTTTTGCTGTGGCGATAATATCAGGGTTGATATCATAATGTTCTGCTGCTAAAAATTTACCAGTTCGTCCGACCCCACTCATGACCTCGTCATAGATCAGAAAAATGTCAAATTCATCACAAATTTCGCGAATGCGTTTATAATAGCTGTCTGGCGCCACCAACGCCCCTGTTGAGGCACCACCGACCGGCTCCATAATGAAGCCAAGCACTGTGTCCGCCCCTACTTCAATGATTTTATCCCGTAGCATTTCTGCGTAGCGGATGCCTCTTTGTTCATGGCTTAAATCATCCTGATCCAGATAACATTGAGGTGCAGGAATTTTGGGCATATCGGCAAGCATAGGCTGAAATGGCTCAGTGAGTGGGGCATAGGATGTCAGTGATAAAGCACCAAGAGTTGAGCCGTGATAGGAAGGGCTTCGTGAAATTATTTTCCAACGTTTAGTCTGCCCTTGACCGTAAGCATATTGCCTTGCTAGTTTTATAGCACTTTCTACGGCCTCTGAACCCCCTGAAACAAAAAACACTTTATTATGACCTTCAGGGCTAAGCTCTGCTACTTTTTTTGCCAGTTTTTCCGCAGGTTCATTTTCAAAATGCAAGCGGTAGCCAAAGGTGGATTTTTCCATTTGTTTTTGGATTGCCTTAAGGATATTGCTATTACTATGTCCTATATTTGAGACCATAGCACCACTAGAACCATCAATGTATTTCTTACCCGTAACATCCCACATATAAATACCTTCAGCACGGTCTAAAAGCGGTCTACGTTCTCTGGTTTGATAAAATAAATGTGATTTCATAAGTTTTTACCTCTCATAATATTATGCTTTATCACCGTACGTGCGGTCAATAAGAGCTGTTGCAAGAATTTTTTGGTTAAGCATTTTTAAGAATTCTTTTTCTGCTGAATTAAAAATCGCTTTGGGGTGCTGGATGGTGAAAACATCAATAGCTGTTGGGGGATTATCTGGTAAAAGCCGCCATAATCGACCATTTATAATGTCTCTTTCAACCACATGGATTGGTAGGGGGCCAATGCCTAATCCGGCCATAATCATGCGCCGCACTTCTTCAAGGTTATTTGAAACGCCGGTCAATGTATCGCTAAGGTGCACTTTACCACGAAGAACAGCAAGCGGATGGAGAACGTCGCCCAAATTATCCGTATAAAAAGTAACCCTTTGTTGCCCACGAAGATCATCAATGGTGATATTTTTCTTACCAAAAAGGGAATGAGATGCGCCGCAAAAATAACTGAAATACTCGCGGTAAAATAATTGTTTTTCAAGCCCCTCTAACGGCTCTCTTAAGAGGCAAATACCAAGTGTTGCCTGTTTTTCTTGAATATCATTAACGACTTCCTGGCTTCCTTTAACTGAAATTGAAAAGGTTGCGTTGGGGTTCAGTTTATGAAACTCGCTTAGAGTTTCATCTAAAATAGGAGTGACAACATGGCTTGCTAGGGTGATTTTAATATGACCTTGGATATTTTCGTGGGGCTCATTAATGATGTTAGGGAGACGTCCAATTGTCCCAAATAGCTCTTTGCATTCTTGAAAGAGTGCATCACCATTATGGGTTATTTTAAAATTCCTTGGCCCACGTTCGATTAATTGGCAGTCAAGTTTCGTTTCAAGTCGCCTTAATGCATTGCTTATAGTAGGCTGTTTTAATTTTAGAAACAAAGCCGCTTTGGTTATGCTTTTTTCCTGTGCTATAACCATGAATGTGCGCAGTAAATTCCAATCTAAATCCCAAGCAATACGATTTAGATTTTCCGATATTGAATTTGCTCCGTTAGAGCGAGATATATCATTAGTTTGCTTCATGTTATCATTCATTAAAACTATGATTGATTTATAAAATATAATTTACAATAATGTAAGGATCAAAAATAATTTGAGCAAGTCTAAAATGTATATTTGATGATTTTTGCTCATAAATTCTGGGAGGATGTCGAAAAATGAAAAGAAAAATCATCATCACTTGTGCGGTAACGGGGTCAATATATACACCCACCATGAGCCCTCATTTACCAGTAACAGGCCCCGAAATTGCAACGGCGTCAATTGACGCGGCGGAGGCTGGTGCTGCCATTATCCACTTGCATGCGCGTGACCCTGAAAATGGTAAACCCAGCGCGGATGTTAATCATTTTCATGGCTTTATCCCGCAAATTCATCAAGCTAGCGATGCGGTGATAAATATTTCCACGGGCGGTAGTTCTCTCATGACCTTGGATCAGCGTTTAGCACCGGCTCGTCATATAAAACCAGAAATGTGTTCTTTAAATATGGGCTCTATGAATTTTGGCATATTCACTTTAAAAAATCGGTTTAAGGAATGGCAGCATGACTGGGAACCGGCCTTACTTGATGCAACTCGGGATACGGTTTTTAAAAATACTTATGATGATATTGAAACCATCTTGTCGGATCTTGGTGATAAAGACGGAGCGCGATTTGAATTTGAATGTTATGATCTAGGTCATATTGAAACTCTTGCCTTTTATTTACGTCAAGGTTTGGTCAAGGCGCCTTTATATGTGCAATTTGTATTGGGCGTTATGGGCGGGGCGGGCGCATCCCCTGAAAATTTAATGACTATGAAAGCGGCCGCAGACCGTCTCCTTGGTGACACATATCAATTTTCTGTGGTTGCTGCGGGTTCTAAACAAATTCCTCTGGCAACCCTTGGTGTGATATTGGGCGGCAATGTTCGGGTTGGTCTTGAAGACAGTTTAATCAATACAGAAGGCGTTCTTGCCAAAAGCAGTGCCGAACAAGTGACAAAGATCAGAACGATCATTGAAGCATTAGGTTATGAAGTGGCGAGCCCGACCGAAGTGCGTGAGCTTCTTGAATTAAAAGGTCGAGATAACATAAGGACCTAAATCTAATGAATGATGTAGAATTAAAGATCGTCGAGAAAAAAGATGTAAGCATTCTTTATGAACTTCTTAAAGAGCTTGCTATTGATTTAGGCAAAAGCCATGAATTTAAAAGTTCTGTTCAGGATATTGAAAAATTTGGCTTTTCGCAGCCTCCTTCTTTTGAGGCGATTATGGCTTGGCATAACGACCAACCCATTGGCTTAATCTTATTTTTCTATGAATTCTCCACGTGGCGCGGCACGCCAGGGCTTTATGCTCAGGATTTATTTGTATCAGCGCAAGCGCGGACAATGGGATTAGGAAAAAAACTTATCAGCGCGGCTATAGCAAGAGGACAAGAGCGAGGAGCCACTTACATGCGTCTCGCTTTACATGAAGGTAATGAGGCTGGTTTAGGCTTTTATAAATCAATTGGTTTTGAAGCTGTAAGCGGGGAGACGACGCTTAAGTTAGAATTTGATCAAAAAATAATGAATGAGGACGAAAAATGAAATCACTGTTTATTTTATTGGCACTATTCATGCTGATGAATGCCGCTTCCGCGCCAGAAAATCAGCTACAAATACAAACACATCGCGACCCTATTTTATCCCAAGTGTTACACCCCCATAGTTACTATTGGCGGGAAATGTATATGCCGCAGCTAACAAGTGGACCTTCTGCGGCTAGTTTTTCCCCTGATGCCGATGCGGTTATCTATAGTATGATGGGATCTCTTTGGCGTCAGGATATTGATAAGGATACAGCCTATCAAATAACGCAAGGGCCGGGTTATGATTATCAACCGGATTGGTCGCGTGATGGTCGATATGTTATTTTCACGCGTCAGCATAATGATGCTTTAAATTTAATACTTCTTGATCTTGAAACGGGTAAAGAAAATGCCCTAACAAATGGTATAGCTGTTAATGTAGAGCCAAGATGGTCCCCTGATGGTACTAAAATAGCATTTATTTCTAGTAAGGAAGATGGTTATTTTGGACTTTATGTGGCAAATTTTCAACAAAATGAATTGAAAAATATTAAACCAATAGTCGTTGGGCACAAAAGTAAACTGGACAGATATTATTATTCAAAAGTAGATCATGCTATTAATCCAAGCTGGTCAGCGGATGGTCGTAGACTTTATTATGTTTCAAACGATGAGGTTGCGTGGGGGTCTGGTGATCTATGGTCGGTTGCTGTTGATAATCCTAAAGATCGAAAACGCATTCTGGTTGAGGAAACCACATGGGCCGCGCGACCAGAACTGGCCCATGACGGCAAAAGATTGCTTTATAGCAGTTATCAAGGGCGTCAATGGCATCAGCTTTGGTTGACAACAACACAGGGATTGTCGCCACTTCCATTAACCTTTGGTGATTATGATATTAAAATGGCTCGCTGGTCGGCGGATGATAAACATATTATTTATACCAGTAATGAAACGGGTGGGTTGACGCTTTGGTACCATACTGTCATTGGTGGCGCCCGTAAAATGATAGTGGCGAACAAAAAAATATTTAAATCGCCAATGGTTTCAATTGAAATTTCCTTGCATGATGAAAAAGGCGATGAATTGGACGGACGAGTGATGGTTCTGGCGGTTAATGATCGACATTATGCACCGTCTGACAGTTTAATCCATGGCGATGATTTTTTTGATCGCAAAAATACCAGTCATGAAAATCACTATTTTCACTGCTATAAAAAATGTACGGTTGAGGTACCTCAAGGCCACGTTAAGATCATGGCTTCTAGCGGTTTTTCACATCGAATTGATCAGACTGAAATTATGGCTAGTGGTACTGAACAAGATGTAAATCTTACGCTTTCCTCGTTTGCTCTGCCTGATGAATATGGCAAATATGTTAATGGAGATTTGCACGCTCATATGAATTATGGTGGTCAGTACAAAGTATCAGTAGCAGGATTAGCCAAACAAGCTAAAGCAGAGGGAGTGGATATCGTCTATAATTTGCTTGTTAATAAAGAGCAGCGCATTCCCGATATGGGTCAGTTTAAAACAACAGCAGATGTTTTTGACGGAGTGACAATTTATCAAGGGCAGGAATTTCACTCTAGTTATTGGGGGCATATGAGTTTTTTACATCAGAATGATCATTTTTTGACCCCTGACTTTACCAGTTATCGTCATACGGCCCTTGCCTCCCCTTATCCTACGAACGGCGTCATGAGTGGTCTTGCCCATCAACAAGGCGCTGTTGTAGGATATGTCCATCCTTTCTATCTGGTTCCTGATACAGATCCTGATGCAGAGGAGATTTTATCCCATAGTTTACCGTTGGATGTGATTGCGGGTAGGACAGATTTCCTCGAAGTTGTATCCTTTGCCAATCATCAACAAACTGCGAATGTTTGGTATAAGTTTCTAAATTTAGGATATCATCTTGCCGCAGGCGCGGGAACCGATGTTATGACAAATTATGCCTCATTAAGAGGGCCTGTTGGATTGAATAGAACCTATCTTAAAGCACAAGCGGATGATCCTGAAGCGTTAAAATATGCCATTAAAACGGGTAATGGTTTTGTGACCAATGGGCCGCAATTAGGATTTCTTGTGACTGAAAAAAATAAACAAAACCTTATTGGCCCGGGTGAGGTGGTTCAGTTTTCTCAGCAAGGAGGAACGGCTGTTCTTCGCCTTTCTTTAAGGTCTTTTGTTCCTGTGAATCGATTGGAAGTAGTCCAAAACGGTGACGTCATACAGCGCATTGATGTGGAAAAAAATCCTTATCAATTTGATGGAGAATTTGAAGTAGCCATTGAAAAAAGTGGTTGGATTTTGCTGCGGGCGATTGATGAAAAACCAAATCCTTTTGTTCAGGATGTTTATACATATGCGACGACTAATCCTGTTTGGATTGAGGTGCAAAATAAACCCCAATATGCAGCAGAAGACGCTCGATATTTTCTAAGGTGGATTGAGCGTATTAAAGATGATGTTGAAAAACGAAGTGATGATTTTAATGAATTGTGGGAAAAAGATTATATTCTGCAAGATATTGAAAAAGCTAGAAAAGAACTTTTGGGAAAAATTCAATGAGAGCAATTAAAAATAGTGTGATTGTAACAGCCCTTTGGTTCATATCTTCAGTTTCAGTTATAGCTGAGGGGAGAGTATTTCAAATTGAAGATA
>CALDNY010000234.1 GCA_937914685.1 uncultured Kordiimonadaceae bacterium | reverse complement strand
TGAATGAATGGTGCGCCAAGGAAGATTCGAACTCCCGACCCCTTGATTCGTAGTCAAGTACTCTATCCAGCTGAGCTATTGGCGCGTCTCATTCATAGTAGGAAACAATTTGTTCCGTGGGCGGCAAACTACTCATAACCGTCCCTTAATGCAAGCGACATTTCACATTATAGCTCGTTTTTTTATTTTCAACACCTTAAAGGCTGCTTGTTCTTCAATAATTGTTGTTTTACACTAAGCTTAAATGTAGATATTAAAACAATAGGTGAGCATAATATATGATCAATAAATCGTTATATTCTAGCATGTTAAAATTTTTGGCAATTTTTTCATGGGCATTTATTTTAATATCTTGCAGCTCGAGCAGTCAGGATCAATGGCCCGAACTTCGGGCTGATGGGTTATGGCAAGACCTTAGCCAAGTTCAGAATGAGACGTTAATTGAGCCAGAGGATGATCAAGGAACAGATATTCGTCAGGAAATTCCGGCGCCGCCATTTGCAACTCCAACCCTTTCCTTACTCGATATACAAGTGGCTTTAAGTGAAATTGATCGCGATTTTTCCTTTAATCAAAAAAATATGGCGAGGGCATTATCTCAATATGAGGAGGCGTCAATTACGGATAAATCTAGCAATTGGCGCGCGGTTGAGATACAAAAATCACGACTGAATGATATTGTGGTAAAATTGCGATCTATCGAATATCAAATTGTCGATAATCCTGAGGCCACTTCTGAGCTTAGTTTAACGCGCAAATTGATCCATCAAATAGTAGTAATAATACCAACCCCGCCCGATTAGGCGATATTGGCATTTTACCAACAATCACAAGCGGCTACAATTGCCACAATAAAACTTGTTCTTAAAATAACCATGATTTATGGTACATACTGAAATGATAAAATAACAATGGGACGGTCTTAATATCATGAAAAATAATCTTAAATTCTTTGCTGTCATTTTACTGACAGTAAATTTTGCCACTTTCAATAGTTTTGCTCAAAATACAAAACCATCTATTGAAGTTCGTTATGATAATCAAATGGCCGCCGCCGCAGACCCAAGGGCGGTTGCCGCCGCCATTGAAATTCTAAACAAGGGTGGTAGTGCGGTTGATGCGGCAATTGCCATGGAAACAACATTAGGCCTCGTTGAGCCACAATCATCAGGAATTGGGGGCGGTGGTTTTATGATCCATTATGACCCCAATGCCGCCATGGGTGATCAAGTGACAGCTTATGATGGTCGTGAAACGGCTCCTAAGGCGGTTGGGCCAGAGCTTTTTAAGCATGTTTATGAAGACGTTAGTAAAGGATTTAATGATGCGGTGCTCGGCGGACAGTCTGTAGGAACACCCGGCGTCCTTGCCATGTTAAAACTCGCCCATGATAAACATGGTGTGCTTCCTTGGAAGGATGTTTTTGCCCCTGCCATTCGCTTGGCCGAAGACGGCTTTATTGTTAGCCCCAGATTATATTGGCTTGTGGACCGTGATGCTCTTATTCGCAAAGGCTCAGAAGCGTTGGCTTACTTTTTTGATGCAGACGGGAATGCTTATAAAACAGGACATAGACTTAAAAATCCTAAATATGCCCATGTTCTTAAAAGAATTGCCAATGAGGGGGTTAGTGCTTTTTATACGGGCGAGATCGCCGCGAAAATCGCCGATGCGGTTCAAAATGCCGAAAACTACCCCAGTAAACTTTCCATCGAAGACCTTAGTAGTTATAGAGCAAAGCAACGGGATATCATTTGTGGCCCTTATCATGCTTATAAAGTCTGTTCCATGCCCTCGCCGTCTTCTGGCGGCAGTACTATGATTGCTGCTCTTGGTATGCTCGAAAAATTTAACATTAGCCAAATGGAACCTTATTCAGCGCCGGCGATGCATTTGATTTTGGAATCACAACGCCTTGCTTTTGCTGATCGCAACCAATTTTCTGGTGATAGTGATTTTGTTGATGTGCCCTTAAAAGGCATGGTAGATCCCGCTTATCTTGCACAGCGGGCTAAATTAATTGATGCCAATAAATCAATGGGGATAGCTGAACACGGAAATCCGCCGTCGCACGTGGCTTTGAATTTGGCCGCTGATCAATCCATTGAAATTCCTTCCACGACCCATTTCGTCATTACCGACAAATGGGGCCATGTGGTTTCTATGACAGCAACGGTTGAAAGCGCGTTTGGTAGTCGTGTTATGGTCGAAGGCTTTATGCTTAATAATGAACTGACTGATTTCTCTATGGTTCCACAAGTGGATGGTAAGCTGGTTAATAACCGTGTACAGGGCGGTAAACGTCCACGTAGCTCCATGACGCCGTCGATCGTATTTGACGATCAAATGCGTCCAGTTCTCGTTATTGGCTCACCGGGGGGTTCTAATATTATTGGCTATGTGACGCAAACGGTGATTAACGTGCTTGATTGGGGCATGGATATGCAAACGGCTATTAATAAACCGCATCTTTTAAATAAAAATGGCGCAAGCCTTATCGAGCGCGATACAGAGGCTATGAGCTTATTAGAACCCTTAAGAGCATTAGGCCATCAAGCAGAAGAAGCTAGTTTAAACAGCGGTCTTCACGGCTTTATCATTAAATATAATGAAAATGGTCGCACACTAGATGGTGGCGCTGATCCGCGCCGCGAAGGTGTTGTATTACAATAATGATCAAAGCGATAAATATCGAACAAGAACTTGCCAAGTTAAAGTTTTTAGAGGGAAGGACGCCCCAGACCACGGATGATGATTTGGCGACTGCTTTTACCACATTATCATCTTATGACACGGGGGGTGTGTTTACGGGTAGTTATAGCGGTGATAGTCCGTGGGAACGTCATACCATGGGCGATGAAATGGTTCATATCTTGAAAGGTCAAACTGAAATGACTATTTTAAGCGATGTTGGTCAACAAATACTCCACTTAAAAGAAGGCATGCTGATCATAGTCCCCAAAGGATTATGGCATCGTTTTCATGCGCCGGACGGGGTCACTGTGTTATCAATAACACCACAACCAACAGAACATTCAACGCAAGTTGATCCCCGTTAAGAGGTTTTATACCGTTAAGGGATTTTATAGAGGCAGGGTTATTCTAAAAATACTGCCCTGCTCGCTACTTTCTTTTAATATGAGCGAGCCACTATGAGCTTCGATAATCTCTCGTGATATGGCAAGGCCAAGACCTGCACCGCCTTGGCTACCGCTTTTAAACGGCTGAAAAAGAGTTTCTTTAATTTTTTCAGGAATGCCAGGGCCATCATCAATAATATCAATGATTAAGATATTTTCTTTTGTATGGCCCGTAACGCTAATAGTGCCTTGATCCCCTATTGCTTGAACGGCATTACGGCAAATATTCATAATAACCCGAAAGATTAAATCATTATCGCCGTTGATGATGATGTCTTGGGCAACATCATTGGTAAATTTTATGCCACTATCGTCAGATAATCCAAGCGAGGTTGATACATCATCAACTAAAATATGAAAATTAAAAGGCAACATGACCGGCGTTTCATTGGTACTGCCGCCATATTGAAGGGTATTTTCACAAAGGCGAATGGCACGGTCTAGGGATTTTACAAAGCGCGGCGCTAATTTTTGGACGATCGGATTATCAATGGTCGCTAAATGATCAGAAACTAATTGAACACTCGCGAGCATATTGCGCAAATCATGATTGATATTACTAATCGCGCCCCCCAACTGAGCCAGATGGTTTTTTTGGTTAAGAGCTTTGCGGATTTCATCTTGCATTTTGGCAAGTTCACGCATGACTAGGCCTATTTCATCTTGGCGTTCATCGGGTATAAAGCTTTTTGTTAAATCTTCGGGGGCGTGGCGAAATGAAATCATGTTTTCGGTAATTTTTTTAATGGGCCGAACCAATAAATTGGATAAATTATAATAAACAAGCATCGCCGTGAATAAGGAAATAATGATCGTTAATAATCCTACATTACGAGAATAAACATACATGTCGTGGCTCAGTAGGTCTTCGTTCATAACGAAAGATATTTCTTCGTTAGTACCGCCTCTCCCTTGGCCCGTAATTTCGATTAAATAGACATGCTCTTGAACATGAGACATGGTGATAAAAGCATCTTTGAGGCTTGACCAAAAGGAGGTGTCACGTAAATCATATCTCGCCTTTATATCAAGTTCTTGGGTCGAGGACAGTTGTTGTAATTGTTCATTACCTATTTTTCTGCTGATTGAATATGTATCTGTTGATGATAAAAGCTCATCGGTAAGCATGCGACTAACCATATAATCTGGTGCGGCTTCGATTACGAGAATAGCGATATTGGCTTCTGCCAGTTTTTCATTAAGCCAGTCTTTGCGAAAAGTGGCAATGGAAGGGACGTATATTAACATTTCAGCGATCAATATAAAGACAACCGTCAGCAAAAGAAGCTTTGCGGAAAGACTTTCTTTTATGGATATTTTTTTATATTTTCCAAACATTTGATCTATCCAAATTTTGATAATATTTTAACAAGCGCCCGTGTTTTGTCACTGAATAATGAAGCCGTATAGAAACTTGATGCCGCCCTTTTATTTACTTCACCTAACGTAGGATAAGGACTGATGATGTTGGCCATGGCCCCTATTTTTAATCCTTCATTGATACAAAGAGACCATGGGGCGATAATTTCCCCTGCATTTTTTCCAACAATTGATACCCCCAAAATATGTCCTTTGTTTGTCGTGATGACTTTTATCATACCCTTGGTAGCACGTTCGGCTCGGGCGCGGTCATTATCTTGGTAATTCCAGTTTAAAATTTTAATTTTATTGGGATATTTAATAAGAGCTTCTTTTTCACTTAAGCCTACTGCGGCAAGTTCTGGCGAAGTATAAGTCACGCGCGGTAATGCTTTATAATCGGCTTTTGCCCAAAACATACCGAAAGCGAGCCTTCTGATGATGATGCCAGCGTCATATCCCGCTTTGTGGGTAAAACCCATGCCCCCCGTCACATCGCCGATGGCGTATATGGCTTTATTTGTAGTGCGAAGGTTGGAGCCAACTATTATGGCCCCTTTGCTATATTCGACACCCGCTTTTTCAAGATTAAGACGTTCAATGTTTGGCTTGCGACCAGTGGCAATCAGGAGGTGAGAGCCTGTGATTGTTTCGTCTTCAAGGACGACGTGAAACATGTCTTTTTCATGGTTGATGGATTTAATATTAACCTTGTCTTTAAGCTCAACGCCCTCTGTGCGCAGACTGTTTAATAGATATTCGACAAGTTCAGGGTCGTCATTTTCCATAAAGGCCAGTGCTATAACGCTGACCTTTGCCCCTAATCGGCGGTGGGCCTGGGCCATCTCTAAGCCGATCGGGCCGCCGCCTATAATGATGAGATGGTTTGGCACCTCTTTTAAATCAAATAGCGTTTCATTGGTTAGGTAAGGCACATCGCTTAAGCCAGGGATCGGGGGGATGCTCGGCGATGATCCGCTGGCGATAACAAATCTTTTGGCTTTAATTGTCCATTTTCCTGCCTTTACTATATTGGCGCTTTCAAAAGTTCCATAATCTTGGATCACTTTTACCCCAAGTACCTCAAAGCGTTCTACCGAATCGTGAGGGGCGATACCAGCGATGACATCATGGACATGATTATGAACTTTGGTGAAATTAATATCAGGCTCGTGGGCAGTGATACCAAAAGGCGCCGAAGAGCGCATTTTATGGGCGACGTTACCCGCGGCAATTAATGCCTTGGAGGGAACGCAACCATAATTAAGACAATCACCACCCATTTTACCGCCTTCGACGAGGATGGTTTTTTTACCTAATTGGCTCGCCGCAGCGGCAACACTAAGCCCGCCGCTTCCTGCGCCTATGATGCAAATATCTGCTGTGATCATTTCGCTCATGCTGTGTTTTGGCCTTTTAATTTTTTATAAATAATAGGAATTAACGAAAGTATACCAAGAGCGGCTAGGGGTAATAATATTTCCATAGTGATTAAGCTTTCAAGGTTTGGGATATCGCCTCTTTCAAGGATAGAGCCCAGACCATTGCCGATGCTGGAAAAAATAAAGGTACCCGGAATGATGCCAAAAAATGTTGTTAGGATAAACACCCGCAGGGAAACTCCCATAAAGGCGGGGGCTAGATTGACGGTAAAAAAGGGAAAAAGCGGTACAAGGCGTAAAAACAACATATAGCTTACGGCATTTTTATTAAATCCGTCTCTCATTTTAATGAGCCAAGGCCCAGCCCGTTCTTTTAATATATCTTGAAAGGCATAACGCGCCGCCAAAAACAACATCGTGGCACCAAGAGTAGCCGAAATGACAATCAGTATCCCAGCGAGCCATGTGCCGAGCAGTGCGCCGTAAAATAATGATAACACTGTAGCTCCGGGAATAGAGAAAGAAACAACCAGTATATAAGCAATAGCAAGAACCAGTAAGCTTAATAAGAGTTGTTGATCAATATAGTTTTTTAGGAAGGCATAATGTTCGCTAATGACACTGAAGGAGAGATATTTATCAAGATCAAAATAAAGGGCAAGTCCCAAGCCACTACCAAGAATTACCAAAGGAATAAATCGTTTTAAATTCATATTATTAAATCCTGTGTCTTCAATGAATGGCTTAAAATATTTCTCTTTAAATTATATGATGTTAGACTATTAAACAATTGCTATAAAGGATAATAAAGTCCATTCACAACTGTGTGATATAGTGTGATGAAATGGGTTCAATTTTTGTTAAAATTATGGACATTCAGGCATTGACTTATCCTATTACACCCATTATACACCCAATTTCATAAACTTTAAGTCATGCCAATAGGTATGATAACTATTAATTTAACGCCTAATAGGCAGTGGAGTAGTCCAGTGAAACGTACATATCAACCTAGTGTTCTGGTTCGTAAACGTCGTCATGGCTTTCGTTCGCGCTCAGCGACTGTTGGTGGAAGACGTGTTCTTGCTGCCCGCCGCGCGAAAGGCCGTAAACGTTTATCAGCTTAATTTTCTTGGATATCAGAAAATGATGTAATTTTTGAAACCGGTCCTTGTTAAGAGTGGCCGGTTTTTTCGTGGAAATTTTATTATGACGCAAGGTGCTGAAAATAAAGAACTAAATGTCGAGACTCTGAAGAAAAGAAGTGATTTCTTACGGGTTGCAGCAACGCGGAAAAAATGGGTCTCACCTATGATGATCATCCAAATGTCAACGGACCAAAATAAAAATACCCGGGTCGGCTATACTGCAAGCAAAAAAGTTGGTAATGCGGTTATTCGTAACAAAGCCAAAAGACGGCTTCGCGAAGTGGTGAAGCAAGTGATGAACAGAACCGTAAAAGCGGGACATGATTATGTTATTATCGCCAGAAATGGTATTGAAAGCTATCCTTTCAAGGAATTGATTCGCGATATGAAATGGT
>CALDNY010000233.1 GCA_937914685.1 uncultured Kordiimonadaceae bacterium | reverse complement strand
TTAACGTTTAGAGAATTGGAAGCTCTTACGCGCTTTAGCTTTACCGTATTTCTTACGTTCAACAACACGTGCATCACGGGTTAAGAAACCTGCGGCTTTAATAACAGCACGAAGATCAGGTTCAAAATAGGTAAGCGCTTTACTAATGCCGTGGCGCACCGCGCCGGCTTGACCAGAAAGGCCACCACCTTTAACCGTACAAATAACGTCATATTGACCAACGCGATTACAAACTTCAAATGCTTGACCAATAACCATACGAAGTGTTGGACGTGCAAAATAAATAACCTCTTTGCGTCCATTGACTGTAATCTGACCTTTACCAGGTTTAATCCAGACCCGGGCGACAGCATCTTTACGTTTACCCGTTGCATAAGAGCGACCTTGTGCGTCAATTTTTTTCACATATACAATAGCATCATATTGATCATCATCTGTAGAAGCTTCAACCGCGACTGTTTTTGCAGTAGCCTTAGTCGCAACAGCATCTGCTGTGACATCTTTAAGGTCTTCTAGTGTTTTCTTATCATCAACCATTATGTGAATTCCTTGAGTTCTTTTCATTCATCGCAGCAACATCAAGTACTTGTGGTTGTTGTGCGGCGTGAGTATGTTCTGGACCAACAAAAACACGAAGGTTTTTAAGTTGAAGACGACCCAAAGGACCATTATGAATCATACGCTTAACGGCAAGAGTTACAACACGTTCCGGGTAATCCCCTTCAAGTAGATCACGGGCTGTGCGGTCTTTAATACCGCCGGGATAGCCTGTATGCCAATAATAAATCTTTTTGTCTATTTTAGCGCCGCTAAGTTTTACTTTTTCAGCGTTAATAACGATGATATTGTCACCACAATCCATAGAAGGCGTATACATAGGTTTATGTTTGCCCTTAAGATATGTAGCAATAATAGCCGCCATACGACCAAGGATGAGACCATCCGCGTCAATGACGAACCATTTTTTTTCAATATCTGCTGGTATTGCAGAATAGGTTTTCATTAGTTTAATTCCTGTTTAATATAACGATGGCAAATCAAAATTCAGTACCATTAAAATTGTGCGCAATATGACATCTTAAAAAATAAAGTCAACGCTTTTTTTTCGTTATATTTCAACACTTTATAAGTATGGTATTATAATACCATAAATTAACCGCCTTAAATATATAAAGAAAATAGATATTCTTTTGAATTAAAATTTAAATTCTCCCCAACCCCTTAAAATTAAATAAGCAAGAGGTTGCCCCCTTGCTTATTTTATAACGTTATCAATTGTTCATTATTGGATTAATAATAACGAACTTATATGATTTATAATGACTTATTCAGGCTTTTTAGGTTTTTCTTTGCCTTTGGCTTCCATCATTTCTTTTTTGGCTTCCATCTTTTTTTCTTTCATTTGCTCATGTTCGGCTTTCTTTGCCTCCACTTTTTCCATTGATTCTTTAGCTTGTTCTGAGGATGGTGGAGCTGCTTGGAATGCTGAGGCAGTTGAAATCATAAGGCCTACGGTAAAAACTGATGCTGTTAAGAGTGACGTTAATTTTATCATTTTATTTTCCTTTGTTAATTGAACGGCAATATTGAGCTTAACAATGCGACAAAATCAAGGCAGGCAGATCATAATATTGCCAAAATTAGGATTTTACTCTGTTTAAAAGATAGAGCGCGCACGAAAGAAGTAATATAGCCCCCGCCTGATGCGACGCGGCAAGAGGGATTGGCACCATATTAATGACGGTCAATATTCCTAATGTCACCTGAAGGATAATACTACACATAACCAGATGAACAGCGAGACGAACTGATGGATTTTTGTCATTATGAAGTTTCCACCATAATAGTGCGCCAATGATCGTCACCATATAGGCCGTTATTCGATGTTCAAAATGAGTAGTGATCTCATTATCAAAAAAGTTCATATACCACGGATCTTTAAAAAACATCCCGTCAGGAACCATTTGCCCCATCATAAGCGGCCATGTGTTGCTGACCAAGCCCGCATTAAGTCCTGCGACAAGGCCACCTAATAATATCTGCGTGAAAACCAAAATTAAAAATATACGAACAAGCCGTAACGGGCGGTCTTTGGTTTTATCCGATACTGGTAAAATAAGACCAAGAGCCAAATTGAACATATAAATATAGACTATGACCGCTAACCCAAGATGAGCGGTCAAACGGTAATGGCTAACATCAGGACGATCGACCAGACCACTTTTAACCATCCACCAACCAAGCAAACCCTGACAACCGCCCAAAATTAATAAAGTCCATAAATGAGGCTTTAAGGCATGTTTGATATTTTTCTGCCACAAAAAAACAAAAAACGGCACAGCATATACAACACCGATCATACGACCAAACAAACGGTGAGAATATTCCCAAAAGAAAATATTCTTAAATTCATGCAAAGTCATTCCAACATTTATTTTCTGATATTGAGGATATTGCTTATAAGCATTAAATTCGACCATCCAATCAGTTTCATTGAGGGGGGGAATGATACCAAAAATAGGGTGCCAATTGACCATACTCAAGCCAGATTCAGTAAGGCGGGTAATACCGCCGATCACAATCATACTAAAGACAAAAGCACAAACACAAAACAACCAAATGGCAATATGGCGATCATTACGATCAACTGATTTTATATAAGAGGTCACTGAAATACGCTCGCATTAGAATTCATAAATTAATATTTTTATTCTTTGGAAAAGTTTTTTTGAAAAATCATAATTCGTTTAGCACCAAGTCCATGATCCGAACCCCCAACACGGGTCAAACTTCTAAGATCAATACGGCTGCCCTGATCCGTGGCCGTGACCCTCACCACAACATCATCATTAAAATGGTACCATTTGCTATAATCTGTCGCTTCAAATCGTCCGTTCTGCGCATCGTCGCTGGCTATTTTCCAATTCATCTGTTGACCGATCATAAGCGCACGCTGATAGGCATCTTTTGGTGATAAATCACTGATTAACGGTTTTACCCACGGAAATTTGGCTTTCTGACGCTCCGCCGTTTGTTCTGTATAGTCAAAACTATTGGTCCGTCCCGGCGCCTTTAAAAGGGTAATGAATTGCGGTGGATTTTCCATATCAGTCGTAACATCATGGATCCCTCTTAGTCCTGTTGTATCCATCGGTTCCTGATTAACACCCAAATAATAAGCACTTAACGTAAAAATCATCAATATAAGGGTGCTCAACACTGCTCGCGGCCAGTCCCTTAAGATAGATTTCAACGATAGTAAAACAACGAGCAAAAATGCTATTACTGAATAACTCATATATTGCACCGTCATAAGAAACCCGGTCATGGGCAACCATAAACCTAATTTTGATCCGATCCCACCAAACATGGGAACAAGCCCAAGTAATGCTAAAGTGAATATGATTTTAAAGTACAGCGATCCTTTAGTTTTTCTCGTTTGCATGTAAAATCCTATGATGGTTTAAATTAAAATTATTGTTTTCTTACACCCGATGCATTGCCGATAACATCACTTATGACATATTGATCAAAATTAACATCTTCATCCAATTCGATCGTCAGAAATATTTTATCATCGGTCGAATGAAGTGATTTTTTACCGCGCCTTGGAAGCGGTATTTTGGAAACCATACAAAATGCAAATAATGCAGCGGCAACTTCCGAATGATTAAAAGACACATTTTTAACCTCTTTGGCTAAAGCTTTATCAACCAACATAGAAACTGATATTGTATCAGATGCCTTGATCTCGATTTTTTTAATATCCTCTAATTCGAGAAAATTTTTTTTCAAAACGGAAAAATTAACCAACGCTTTTCGCAATTCTGATTCAGAAAAATAAATTCGTTTAATTTCTAACGGCATATTATCTACCTTTTACTATATTT
>CALDNY010000232.1 GCA_937914685.1 uncultured Kordiimonadaceae bacterium | reverse complement strand
AGGAAAAGCGGCTCGCTAAAAAATTTGATTTATGCACCTGCGCCACTGATTTTGAGGTGGAGACCTTAGAAAGCTATAAAACCGGGGTTGCTACTGGCTATTTTCCCAATGGGGTCGATAGTGATTTTTTTAAACCCATTGACGTTGACTATAAGAAAAATAGCATTTGTTTTGTCGGACGTATGGATTATTACCCAAACGAAGTTTGTATCGTTAATTTTTGCCGTCAAATATTACCGCTTATTAGGATAAATTACCCTGATGTCACTTTTAAAGTCATTGGCGCCGCGCCGCCGCCTTCTGTATTGGCGTTAAATGATATTGAGGGTGTAACGGTAACCGGTACAGTCGATGATATTCGCCGCCACGCTCAATCCTGTGAGGTGATGGTGGCGCCATTAGTGATTGCGCGCGGAACACAGAATAAAATATTAGAAGGAATGGCCATGGGCCTTCCTGTTATTTCTAGCCATTTGGCGGCAAGGGGGGTTGATGCGGTTGTTGGGGAGCATATTCTTGGCGCTACCACAGATCAACAATATGCCGATCATGTGATGAAAATTTTCGCCGATATTCAATTTCGTGATAAACTTGCCGCAGCAGGGCGTAAAAGGGTATTAAGCCATCATAATTGGCCTCATGCCATGGCTTTGATGGGTGAAAATATTGAGAAAACCATAAAAGAATTTGCCAATAACAAGCAGAAAGTAGACTGATGCGGGTTTTACATGTCTTTGATCATTCCATTCCTCTGCATAGTGGCTATACATTTCGCAGTTTTCAAATTTTGCGCGAGCAAAGAGCATTAGGTATTGAAACTTTGCATGTGACAGGGATTAAACACAGTGCGCCTTATACGCCTAGTGAGATGGTTGATGGGTTTTTATTCTATCGCACTGCTCCAAAAGGCGGATTGATGAGCAAGATACCATTTTTAAATCAATGGCAAGTGGTCACCAGTTTGCAAAAAAGAATTGAAGCAATTGTTGAACAACAAATAAGTAAATCAGAAAAAATTGACGTGATCCACGCCCATTCGCCCGTCCTTAATGCGTTAGCAGCGCTTAGGGTTGGTAAAAAATATAATATTCCAGTTCATTATGAGATTAGAGCCTTTTGGGAAGATGCAGCCGTTAGCCACGGCACCAGCAAAGAGGGAGATTTGCGCTATAGATTAACCAAAGCGTTAGAAACTTATGTGGTCAAAAAAGCGGCCTCTGTGACGACTATTTGTGATGGTTTAAAGCAAGATTTAATAAGTCGCGGCATTGATGGAGATAAAATCACTCTTATTCCCAATGCGGTTGATATAACAAAATTCTCTGGCCCAAGCGCGGCAGACCCACAACTTTTGGAAAAACTAAAACTTAATAATATGACTGTGTTAGGCTTTATCGGTTCATTTTACGATTATGAAGGGCTCGATATATTGCTTAAAGCCATGCATTCTATTTTGGTGCGTGTCCCTAATGCCTGCTTATTACTTGTTGGTGGTGGGCCAGAAGAGAAAAATTTAAAAAAATTAGCAGAACAAAAAGCCCTTGGTGATCGAGTGATATTTACGGGCCGAATTCCTCATGACAGGGTTCAGGATTATTATAATCTGGTGGATATATTCGTCTATCCTAGAAAGAAAATGCGCTTAACGGATTTGGTGACGCCTTTAAAACCACTAGAGGCTATGGCACAACATAAACTTGTTGCCGCATCTGACATAGGGGGGCATCGTGAACTTATCGAAGATGGTAAGACTGGGGCTCTATTTAAGGCTGATGATCCGTTGGCTTTGGCAAAGAAAATTGACGAATTGGTTAAAAATAAAGAAAATTGGTCTCAATATCATGACGCGGGCCGTAATTATGTGGAACAGGTACGTAATTGGAAAAACAGCGTTTCTGCCTATCCTTCAATCTATCAGAGAATTTCGTCTTAGTGAATTTGCTGTTTTCAACAATTCTTTGTTTTCAACAATGTTATAGGAATGTTAAATAATTTTGACTACAAGTATAAGTATCTTAAATGAATGGAAAACTGGCTGAAAACATGAAAAATAATAACGATAATATTCCTAGAAATTTAATTTTTATGATTGTTTTAATTGTAGCAATCATTTTGGCATATTTTTTAAACTCATCATTACTTTATGTCATCACAGGCATATTTGACATAAAACTTAGCCTTAATTTTACCCGTGCCATAGAGAAAAACAGTCTATGGGGAATATCGAGCTATTGGAGCACATTCGCAACGATAACATTTATTTTAGCATTTTTTATTCCGGCGCTAAAAAATATTTTCAATCTGGTAAAATTAAAAGAAAAATTAAGCACTATGCCGCGCTCCACGGATGATGCGGTACAAGTTACTCGCGAAGTCTTTATGAGAAATATGAGTGAATTTAAGTTTATTTATAGCGAATTTGTTGTTGATTTTTGTGAGTTTATAACCCAGGAAAGCGAAAAAAAAATTCAAAGAAAAGCCAATTTTATTAAAGGCGGTAAAGCAACAATATTAGATCCAATCATTGTTAGTTCTTTGGTGCCGGCGGCGGATATTTTTAAATTGGAAGATATGTTAAAAACGCGGCTTTCTTATTGGTTTTTCAAACCGTTACCACGCCTATTATTGGGATTAGGCTTTTTATGTTTTGTCTTATCCTTTGTGCAAATGTTGCAATTGGCGGGAGACGGACTTTTCAATGATAAAGCCGTTTTGGCGTTATTGATCGGTGCAATTTCATTTGCCACCTCTATTGCCATAGCTTTGGTCATTGGCGCGTTTCATAAAATCCTTATGGGTCATTTAGCCCAGCGCAGCCAAGAAATCGTTAAAATGATCGATCGTTTATTTCACCATAAACAAAGCGACAATGAGCAAAATCTTGAACTTAATGCCATAGAAATTGCCCTTAATAAATCTGTCTCATCCTTTAAAGATGTCAGCAAGATGATCAGCGAAAAGCAAGAAGAGGCCGTTAATCAATTAATTGTTACAAGCATGGATGATTATATTAAGCAAATCAATATCGCAACCCAATCACAAACAAAATTATTACAAAAAACATTATCAGATACCAATCAATATGCCCAAAATATCTCTAAGGAATTAAGCGAAAAACTCGAAGATTTCTCTGGTGAAGCCGCCAAAATTGTTAATAAACTGGGGGAAGTTCAAGGCGATACTTATCAACTAATTGTCGATAAAATTGAAAAATTAGTAACTTCTTTAAATGAAGAAGTGGCTAAAATATCATCTTCAGGGCAGGATAAAAGCAGTATTTTAAAAGATTTAAACAAAACGGCCATAGATTTGAAATCTGTTTCAAGTGCCTCTGATCAAATGATACAGAAATTTGATGGTATGGCACAAGGCCTTGATAACCTACTTAAGGAAATAGCAAAAATGTCCCCTATGAGTGCTGATAAGCGAGAAAAGCTCTCAATGGATCTTCAAGCCCTTAAAAAGAAGTCTAACGCCCCGAGCAATAGTAAACCTGATGCTAAGCCTAAACCTAAGCCTAAGCCTAAGCCTAATCCTAAGCCTAAG
>CALDNY010000231.1 GCA_937914685.1 uncultured Kordiimonadaceae bacterium | reverse complement strand
AAAGCATTGCTTTTTATGCTAAACGACTATAGTAGTAATATTGGATTTTCGTATCTCTACCTCAATAAAGAGGTATAATATGCAATAGTCTTTGGTTCTTTGATATGATTTGAAGAATTAAAATAACAATATAATTAAGGATTTTTAAGAATGGCTACAGGCACCGTAAAATGGTTTAACCCCAATAAGGGATACGGTTTTATTGCACCAGATGAAGGCGGAAAAGACGTGTTTGTTCATATCTCTGCTGTTGAAAAAGCTGGCATTGATAGACTAAATGATGGGCAAAAAGTTAACTACGAAATAATTGAAAATCGTGGTAAAGAATCAGCTGACGAACTTAAATTAGTAGACTAATAACGAGTTCTATTATTCAGGTATTTTATACAAAAGCCGCGGGGGGCGGCTTTTGTTATTATTTTTTTATTGTCTAAATGATATCTCTAATATTTAAATGATATACTCTTGTTTAAAGAGTATCTTTCTGCAGCCTTTTGAAGGCGTTATCCAATTTTTCCAGAAATATATCAGCTTCTTCAATGCCAAAAACCATTGGAGGCTTAAGCTTTAGCACATTGGCATAAGGCCCATCTGTGGAAAGCAGAACAGCGTCTTCTCGTAAATATTGTATTATTCTATCGGCCTCATCAGCAGCGGGTGTTTTAGTATCAGGATCTTTAACCAATTCTGTACCGACAAAAAGGCCAGAACCACGCACATCTCCCATTAAAGGATGGCGGCTCATTAAATGGCCCATACCCTCTAACAGATGGTGACCTGTTTTTAATGCTTTTTGTTGTAGTCCCTCGCCTTCGACCACGTCCATGACCGCCATACCAACGGCGCAGGATACTGGATTGCCCCCAAAACTATTGAAATATTCCATGCCATTGGCAAAAGCATCGGCAATTTCACGGGTTGTAATAACCGCGGCCATAGGATGTCCATTGCCAATAGGTTTACCAAGGCTAACGATATCGGGAATGACCCCCTGTCGTTCAAAGCCCCACATATGATCGCCGACACGGCCAAATCCTACTTGAACTTCGTCCGCAATGCATAAACCGCCCGCAGCACGGATTTTGGCATAAGCCGCTTTTAAATAGCCATCTGGATAAATCACCTGCCCGCCAACGCCCGCGATCGATTCTGCGATAAATGCCGCAGGCCCCGCGCCAGTTTTATCAATTAAATCAGCAATTTGAAGATCAATATCTGCTGCATATTTTTCGCCGTTATTATCCCCTAGTCCTTTGAAGCGTCCTTGGTAAGGATCAGGAAATTCGGCAATTCTCACATGATCAGGCCGACCTGTACCGCCTTTACGGTTGAATTTATATGGGCTGATTTCCACAAGGGCATTGGTATTACCGTGATAACCCCAATCAACAACCACGGTGGTTTTTCGACCAGTCTTATGACGGGCAAGACGCAAGGCAAGTTCGTTTGCCTCTGAACCGGAATTAACAAAAAACATAACGCTAAGGGGGTCTGGCATTGTTGCTAAAATACGTTCGGCAAATTGATTGATGCCTTTATAAAGATAGCGTGAATTAGTGTTTAGTTTCTTAGCCTGCGTGTAAAGAGCGTTGACCACATGGGGGTTACAATGGCCAACATGGGTGATGTTATTAACGCAATCAAGATATGCCCTGCCCGTTTGGTCATAAAGATAAGTACCAATGCCGCGAACCATATGGATATGTTTATTATAAGCGACACTTAAAGAGGGCGCGAGAAATTTAGCACGGTCCACCATCATTTTTTCAATGCTGATTGAGGGCTTTTCGAAGCTTTCTGCTATTAATTTTGTCACCAGATTAGCATCTGGGCATATTTCCTGCCACACATTCCAGACTGACGGCGGACAAATGCCAGGAAAATTATTATCATAATCCAATAAATCAAGGATCACCTGAAAATGCAGATGGGGGGTCCAACCACCATTCTCATGGACTTGCCCTAAAGTGGCAATATGATCTCCTGCTTTTATAGATTGTCTTGCTTTAAGCAGATCCATACTTTCAATAGAAAGATGTCCATAAAGGGTATAAAATTCAGGACCATCTTCAAGTTTATGTTTAAGGATTAGCACCACACCATAATCAAAAGCGCCTTCATTGCGTGATATGCTTTCTACGGTTCCATCAAGGGGCGCATAAATTTTTTCAGGCTTTCTTAGCCAAAAATCAAGTGCCATATGGGTTGTACGGGGTTCGGGGCTACCGATCCCTTCAAAACCTTCAAAAATGAATGAGGTCCGGTTTTCGCCATAATTACCAATGCCGTAACGCGCTTCATTTTGATCGAGATAATCACAAACCCATTTTGAATGTTTTTGTCCCTCATTTATAAATTCAGTGCCAGGCGCACCAGCGACATTATCAAACAGCACCCGTGGCTCACTGATTAAATCAAAGTCAAATAAGGCTGAGGCTTTATGCTCAGATAAAGCCGTGGTCACGGCCTGATAATTTTTATGAGCCTTATATCCTCCTGCCTTTCTGGCAAAGCATGCTAAAAAAGAAAGATTAATTTCTTTAAGACGCCTTAAAGCGCGCAAAGCGGGCTTTTGAGTAATAAGAAGATACTCTTTATGCTTTTCAGAGTTGGCCTTGACCGCTCGATTAGAAGAAATGCAGACGCTCATACAAAGGCGCATTGCCGCAAGATCAAACAGAACCTCTAATTCGTCTTCATATAAGGGAAATATATCTGTGTAGGCATTGATTATTGTCGATGCCACAGTGAAAAGATCATCAACATCCAAAATGGCATAGCCCAGAACAATCGCCAATTCATTAATCTGTTTAGCAAACACCATATCGCCAAAATCAATAAGGCCGCTAATCTGATCACCGCTTGCCACTAGGTTATAATCATTAGCATCGCCATGAATGACAGCAGAACGCATTTTTGTTAGACGTGGGGCTATTTTTTGTTCGTAACGATCAAAATAATACTCAATCAGTTTTTTATCTTTTTGGTCTTTAATATCAGCGCAATATCGTTTGCTATAAGAGGCATTATCCAAATTCCAAAGAAACTTAGGATTATGGGCTTTAACATGGCCAAATCCTTGCATTGCCATAGAAAAGCGCCCCATAAAATGACCTAAATCTTCGTAAAGAGCCGCACTTTTATCTGTGCCATTAAAAATTACTCCCTTTAAATAGGTTATTAGACGAATATTGTGACCGTCAAAATTAAAAATCTCTGCACCCTCTTTGCCTTTGATAACGGCCGGTATAGCCAGAGTGGGATCAAGCAGGGCGATGTGATTTAACACTGCATTTTGAAATTCAAGAAAACTTTTATCTTCGGCACTATTAGCGATTTTTAAGACAAAGTCACCGTCCGCTGATTTTAGATAAGCATTTTGATCCCGCTCACTAACCAGCGACTTTATTTCGCCAGTTATTTTGAAAAATTGCTTAGCTATTTTAGCAATATCGCCTTGTGAATACGCGGGGGGTATGGTCTCAAATGTTTTCATTAATATGCTCTGTATTTTGCAGTTATTACCTAATGAGGATATTAGCAGGCATTTGTTGCCCTGTAAATTTGAAATGCCAATATCAATGATTTTATTTTATTGCTAATCCATTGCTTTAAAAGAATTTTTGTCAAACTCATTGTGGGGAATAAATGGCATGATAATTGCTTGTTATAAAGGGTAAAATAAATTGATTGTGTAAAACATGGCAGATAATACAGGTATAAATTTTCAATTTGTAAGTTTAGATTCGAATTTGCTCGGCGCTTATTATGGTGCCAAGCAAGCGAGTGCTGGTTTGCTTACCATGGATCCTGTCCTCTCAAACGTATCTCTTGGTAGTCAGAATGCTCTGTTGACCCCTTGGGATCAAGATAATGCCATTGCCCGGGAGAGAGCTTCTGGCAACACATCGACAACCAATTTATATAAGCTGTTAAGCAAAGACTTTACAGACATTGAAAAAACCTCGGATTTTATAAACCGCCGTGATGCTCTGGTTAGAAATACAAAAATTGATAAAGACAGTAAAGCGTTATTCATTCTTTATAATGCTCTAAAAGACTTAAAAACAGTGGCTGAATATGCAAGTGATTCAAAAACGTCCGCCAGTAAAATGGCAAGCATCGAACAGCTCTTTCAATTAGGTTTTGGCCAAGCAAAAGACTTTATTAAAACCGAAAGCCTTGATAAATTAAAATTATTATATGGTGAAAAAGCAACCAATGTTTCTACCAAGTTGGGATTGGGTAAAAAACAATATGATTATATAGGCCCACAAATTCATCAAGGAAAATTAACCGACCCTATAAGTTCTTTAGTGGGCGGGGAAGCCTTTACCATAACGATTACACGCGATACATCAGCCGGGGGTGTGGTCTCACAAGTTGTTAATAATTTTGCCATCAATGTTCCAGTACTGGCCGCCGATCGGTCATTGGGGGCTTTAATTTCGCAAATTAATGCAAAAATACAAGCCATAAAAACCCTCGATGTTAATGGTAAAGAAATTTTGCAATATAATACTAAATTTTTTGCTGAAGAGCTTTCTACTGATAAATTTGGCTTGCGTATTAAAACTGATTTTAATGAAAAAATGACCTTCTCTGCCTTGGATGTGGCACCTGCCCTTTATATTACGGGAAATACAGCATCGGTTGATTATTTAACCAAACAAGCCAATCCAGACATTCCAACAACATCTTTTGTCACTAAATTGAATGACCTTGCAGCCATTGATGCAACCAAGGAATTTCAAAAATCACTTTTTAGCAATCAAAGTGAAGCATTATTGGTTCCAGAAAAAACAGCCACAACCGCCGTGCCTTCCCCGTTAGCAAGAGCGGCGGAAACCACTTCAAATGCCATAGCAACGGATAGTGCGGGTAGTTTCTTTGTTGTGGGGGCCTCTGACGGTCGTTTTGCTAATCATTTAAACACATCTACTACTGGGGATGCTTATCTTAATAAATATGATGCCAGTGGAAAATTATTATGGAGCAGATTAGTAGGTAGTTTAGGAGATGCAAAGGCATATTCCATCACTATCGACAGTTTAGATAATGTCATTATAGCGGGACAAGCCGATAAATTATCCGCAGGAGTTAGCTCAAACCCTTTGGCTATTGGCGACAATGTTTTTAGTGGTAAAGATAGTTTCATTGTTAAATATGATAATGTAGGCACCCAACAATGGATGTATATAAACGATAAATACGGAACAGACGCCGCCATGTCAGTAACAACCGATAGCCTTGGTGATGTTTATGTGACGGGCCAAAAAAATATCAATGAGCTGTCCTCAACTGTATTAACCGGTAGTGATAATGCCTATGTCATGAAACTAGACGGTTTTCTTGGCACAAAAAAAGACTATGTTGAAATCGGATCATCAACGACCGATTTTGGCCAAGCTATTGCAGTTGCCGCTGATGGAAATATTATCGTAGCAACTCATGAAGCAAATAATTTAGTTTTACAAAAATTAGATAAAACCAACCTTGCCAGCGCCCTATGGACCTATGATTTTGGCGATATGGGTGTCGGCAGCAATATCAGCGATATCGCCGTTGAAGGCAGCCGAATTTATGTTGCAGGAAGCAGTAATAATAGTTTGGTGGGCAGTGGTACCCAGATTGCAGCACCTTTAGGAGGACTAGACGGTTTTGTTTTAGCATTGGATGATCTTGGCGCTTCAGCAACAGCGGATTGGACAAAATTTGTCGGTAGCACCCAAAGTGATAGCAGCGGCGGCCTAACCGTCTCAGGCGGTAAAATATATCTATCTGGCACAACGGCAGGCGATGTTAATGGTGCACCATAGCAAGGCGGCACAGATAGTTTCGCCATGAAAATTGATGGCACGACAGGGGCTACAGATTGGTCAAAACAATTAGGCTTTGCCACAGAAAATCGTACTGCAAATGGCATCGCCTTTGCCACATTAGGCTCATCAGTTTTAACCAAGCTGGGCTTGCCGATCGGTGGATTTGTCGATGATGAAAAAAGAATAATAGCAACTCAATCTACGGCCCGAGC
>CALDNY010000230.1 GCA_937914685.1 uncultured Kordiimonadaceae bacterium | reverse complement strand
CGTAATGGCGGCAACGATCAATATCATGAAGCATCACATCCATATCTTCAAAATTGAAGATAAAATCACCCCCCCTTGGCCTAATCATAGCATATATTGGTTTGGCTAATTTAGCCGCCGCTTTCATAATACCTGCCGATGGTGTAGTACCACCAATACCAAGCGCATCGCATAATTCAATGCGGTCCGCCCCTAACATGGCGGCATCAGTTGCCCCTTTAATGGTATCAACACAGACTTCAAATGTTATATTTTTCATATTTTCTTCTTATTTTTTAGTAATATCAGGGGCAGCAGAATTCTCGCCCCACCATTTTTGATAATATTTATGATAATCACCCGATGAAATATAGTCGGCTATATAATGATTAAGCCAATCTAACAGCTCTGGTTGGCCTTTTTTAACCCCGATCGCAATATCACCGCTCACAAAAATTCCTGGCAATACTTCTAGGCTTTTTATATCCCTAGCCAAAAAATCAATCGAGGATGCATCCTCGATCCCCGCATCGACGCGACGCTGGCGTAAAAGGAGGACCCCGTTTGGGGCAAAATTATCCGTATAAACAAGCTCGGCCTTTGGTACATTTTTGCTCAAAAAAATCGCGCCACTAGTGCCGCGCCCGACGGTTACTCTCTTACCTGATAAATCTTCTAATGTTTTAATGCCCGAGCCCTTTTGAACAATTATCTTAAGGCCAGTACGAAAATAAGCGTCTGAAAAATCAATCACCTGGGCCCGTTCGGGTGTTCGCGTTAAATTAGCAATGATCAGATCTAATTGCTCGGATATTAAAAGACTAACCCGCGCATCGCCGTAAACATCGGTAATTCTTAGATCAACCCCTAAATGGTTAGCAAGTCGATTAGCAAAATCAACATCATATCCCATAGGTTCATTATGACCGTCGCGGCCCCCCATAGGAGGACCACCAAGAGAAATACCCACATTCATATAGCCCCGCGCGACGATGTCTTCTATTGAGGTGGCATGAGCCGCGCTTAGATTTAATAAAAATAATGTGCTAATAAAAATTAAATATTTCATCTCATTAAACCATTTCTGATATTTGCAACTCAGGCTGATCCATACTTGGTTTCCATAGCCAATATTTACCCGGTTTATCAAGATTATAAGACACCACCTTATGTCCGCCTTTATGATCAATAGCATGGATCACAAGACCGCCAATGAAGCCTTCTTTTAATTCTGCCACCTCTTCAACAGCGATTTTGACCGCATCCTCTAATGAATAGCCTAATTTCATGGCTAAAATAATAGTCCGTGATGTGCTGGCGCGAATAGCCATTTCTCCAGTATGGGTACAGGCGGCGGCACCGTAACGGCTATCGGCATAAAATCCAGCGCCGACAATTGGGCTATCGCCTAAACGTCCTGGATATTTCCAACCCCAACCCGATGTACTGGTGGCTGTATGAATGCCTTGATTGCTGTCTTTACACATAAAAACCGTTGTATCACGGACTTTTTCAGGATCCGTGATAGCATTATTCAATGGCGCAAGTGGAATATTTGGGAATTTTTCAAATTGTTCAGGGCTCAGAATTTCTTTTAATTTAGCCATCCATACTTGTTTGGAATCTTCGAGCAAGGTATTTAGTTTCGGCAAGCCGATTTCGGCGGCAAAAAGATCCGCACCATCGCCCGTGAGCATCACATGATTTAATTTAGTCATCACCGCCCTCGCCACTTGGGCGGCGTGATATGTATGTTTTAACGCCCCAACACTACCCACACTTCGGGTCGAACCGTCCATAACACCACCGTCAAATTCCATAACACCCAACAAATTAGGCCAGCCGCCGTAACCGACACTTCTTACCGTCGGTTCCGCTTCGACGAAATTTATGCCTTCGACCATGGCGTCTATACCGTAAGTACCGCTTTTTAATTTATCAGCAGTGTGCTTAATACCAGGCCAAGCCGTTTCATTTGCGAGTAGTATCATGTCTTTCCCTATATTTTTATCCATTTTTAGCTTTTGGGGATTTTGTGCAAAAGCATTTCCCCCTACCATAGAAACGGTGGTTATTGCTGCTGTAGATTTTAAAAATTTGCGTCTATTCATATTAATATATTAGCCCCCTCGGTAAAAATAGAAATCAAATAGTTGCCATTTTTGTTAAAAACTTTGCAATTCTTGGCTCCATTAAGCCCCCATCATCATTAAAGAAACTTTGTTTATCCATATCTTTAAGAATTGTTCCCTCGTCTAAAAAAACAATACGATCTGAAATTTCACGAGCAAAATCAATTTCATGGGTCACACAAATCATGGTAATTCCCCGTTTGACCAATAGTTTTAAAATCTCTAACACTTCTGCGGTCATTTCAGGATCTAGGGAGCTGGTGATTTCATCGAGCAGTAAATAACGCGGATTCATGGCAAGAGCACGACAAATGCCGGCCCTTTGCTTTTGCCCACCGGAAAGCTGCGAGGGGTAAAATGTCGCCCGATCACTCATAGCCATACTATCCAACAATTCCATGGCCTTAATTTGGGCCTCTGCTTTACTGAGCCCCAATACATTTATCGGCGCCAAAGTTATATTATCAACAACATTAAGGTGGGGGTAAAGATCAAATTGTTGAAAGACTGTGGCGCATTTTTTTCTCGCCTCCAATAATTCGCTGGGCTTTGTCACATCAAACCCATCGACAGTGAGCGTACCTGATGTAATTTTTTCCAACCCATTAATACAGCGGATCATCGTGCTTTTACCTGAACCACTACCGCCTATAATTGAAACGACCTCTCCTTCATGAATAGAAAGGTTAATTCCTTTTAAAACATTAAGCTCCCCAAAATCCTTATATAGGTTCTTAATTTCGATCATATTATAATTCACTCATAATTTTATGTTGGCTAAATCGCCGTTCCAAACGTGTTCCCAGGTGGGCTAGTAATTTTGCCAAAATAAAATAAGTAGCGCCAATGATTGGCCAGACGATAAAGGGCTCAAACGTCCGTTGATTGACAATATCGCCAACCCGGGTCAAATCATAAACCCCGATCACTGAAATTAAGGATGTCACTTGCAATTGATTAATGGCAAGTCCCACCAACAACGGAATAGAAACGCTAAAGGCTTGGGGGAAAATGATCTTTCGTAATATCACAAACTCAGATAAAGCAAAACTCCTCGCGGCTTCTAATTGGCGCGGTTCAATAGAAGAAATTGATGAAATAATGATCACAGCAATAAACGCCGCCGTATTGGCACTAAGGGTCCATACTGCGGCTTCAATCGGGGTCATATCAATGCCAGTGACGGCAGGAATTCCAAAATAAACCAAAAATAATTGTACGATAATCGGTGAATTTTTAAGAAATTCGCTAATCATCATTAAAGTCTTCCCTAAAAATGCAATCTGATAATAGCGAATAAGACCAATAGCGACCCCAAGCAATAAACCTAGCGTCATAGATAAAATAAAGACACCAACAGACACACCAAGCCCCTGAGCCCAGAGAATAATATCGTAAATGCTAAAGCCTTCAGATCCATACATGATCAGCCTGCCTCGTTATATTTATTTAAGCGAAGATGCCAAAGGTTGAATAATCCAGAAAGTAAAAAAGTCAAAAGACCATAAAAAAACACCAAAAACACATAAACCTCAAACGGTCTAAATGTGGTGGAAGCAATGACCTTGCTCACCCCTGTAAGTTCATTCAAGGTTATGGCCGATAAAATTGATGTGGTTAAAATAAGATTGATAAAAACCGAGCCTAACGGCCTTACTGATACCGTTAAGGCGATCGGCATTATGATTTTAATAAATATTTTAAAGGGCGATAATCCAAATGATTTAGCCGCTTCGATGATCCCTTTATCAATGCTTTCAATCCCTGCCCGTAACGTTTCCGCCGTATAGGCACCAACAGCGAGACTAAGGGTTAAAACGCCCGTCCAAAAAGCATCAATATAAATACCGATTTCAGGCAAACCATAATAAGAAAAAAAGATAAGAACGATAAAAGGAATATTTCTAAACATATCCACATAAGCAAGGGCAAAATATTTCAAAATTTTATGGGTCGAAATTCTCATCAAGGCAATGATCATGCCAAGTATAAAACTAAATCCTATTGAAATGATACTGACCTTAGCCGTCATGATAAAGCCTTCCAAGAACGCCGGCAGATATTGCATCATGGAAGATAGGTCAAACATTCAAATAAGCCACTCTTTATATTTTCTGTTAATATTTTCTGTTAATATTTTCTGTTAATATTTTCTGTTAATATTAGAGATTATTTCATCGCCGCAAGATCAGCCTCTGCTGCAATATAACCAAAAGAACCCCACGATTTTGCATTAAGCAAGCCGGTTAAAATTTCACGAGCTTTATGTTTATCACCATTATAATAATACCAGTTAGCAAGGCCGTAAACTGTCCCCGCATCCTTTGAACTTTCAATATCATTCTCTAACATATCTTCTAGAGCCACTTCGCCTTTATAAAATAAATCAAGTTTATGATAAGTGACATTTTCCAAAATATTCATATCTTTTGAAATCGGTTCCAAAACATGTTTAGCTTGATCATGGCTTTTACCCATACGCCGTAAAATCATATAACGCCAGTGGGTTACCGATACTTTATTATCGTCATTTGTGCCAACGCGGTAGGCATTATCAAAAGCAATTTTAGCATTCTCAAAATTCTGCTTTAAATAATAAGCAAGGCCAAGATGGTAATAAATATTATGATGGAGGGTACTTACAGGAATATTAAACTTGTTTGGCGCACCGTCTTTTTCGACACTATTTTGTTTTCCCTGTATTAAACTCGCTGCTTTTTCTAGATCGGCAATGGCCTTATCAAATTGGCGTACCGTAATATAGCGATGACCACGGTGACGGTAAAATCGCGCGTCCTTTGGATGATCAAGAATGCCCTCTGAAAAAATTTTAATGGCTCGTTGGAATTTCCCCGCGTAGGCCAGTCTTCTCCCGTACCACAACACATTTTCTGGATCCATCGGATAATCCATATATTTCACTTGTGCGGATTGTAAGTTTTCTAGGATCATTTTATTGGTAGGTTCTGCTGAAGATAAGGCTTGACCGCTTAGGGATAATACTTGC
>CALDNY010000229.1 GCA_937914685.1 uncultured Kordiimonadaceae bacterium | reverse complement strand
CCCACATGCGCCCGAACGGTAATGGACTATCATCAGAGGAAGGATGGGTTGAAACCGCTCCGGTTGAGACAACACCCCATCCGCCTTCCGCTTTAGTTTCCCTAAATGCCGCTCTCACCCTCGGGTTTGCTTCCGTCATGCCACTTGCATGGGGCACTTGATAAAAACGGTTTGGTGCCGTTACCGGGCCAATTTTAACAGGTTCGAATAAAATTGAATAATCAGGATTTTTCAGCATGGTTTATAGTTCCGATTTCTTAATTTAATTTGATAATTCTAAAGGTACAAATGAGGCGATCCGGTCAATGACATATTTCCGAATATCGAGGTTCCAATCTTCCATTGGTGAAAACATACCGCGCTTATGAACACGGGCAGACATGCCTTGTTGTACACGCTCGCATATATTCCAATCTTGCCTGTTTACCAGATGCCAGAAGTCAATGGCATCCGAACCGTCGAATTCCGGTTTGTCCATTTCGTATGGCTCGAATAGAAAATGACAGTCAAGATTTGTTTTTCCAGCACTCAGAGGTGTAAAAATAAACACGGCGACATGATCTTTTGCAAAGCTTAAAAACATATTGGGATAAAGTAGCTCTCCCTTGTGTCGGGTTTGTTCGTCCTCATTTAATCCCGGGAACGCGCGCCGCGTCGTTGTGCCGGTGAAGGTAAAGGTATCTGCGCCTTCACGGTGAGGAACACCCCTTTCCCAATCAAGACCCGCCCCACCATCTTGCTTGAAAGCGGGAACTATTTTACATAGTTCCGGATGAACTGGGCCGCAGTGGTAACATTCATTATAATTTTCACAGATCACTTTCCAGTTGCAATCTATTTCATAATGAATGGTTTTTGCAACACGCAAGTCTGCCAGCGGATAATTTGAATAGGTTTCTTTGACGAACTTAATATGATGTTCAAAGGGAGGTGCTGTCTCAGGGCTGAGATTTATAAAAACAAATCCACCCCAAGTATCGATTAGAACGGGATGGAGATGTATCTTATCTTTTTCAAAACCCATTTCTTCCGTCATATTAGGTGCCGCGAGAAGTTTTCCATTAAGATCATAGGTCCATGAGTGATAAGGACACATAATATGCTTTCCCTTAATTACCCCTCCTTTGAGCGGAAGGCGGTCTGGCCCTAGATCATCATCGGATTTACAAATTCTTGCTCCTCTATGGACACAGACATTATAAAAGGCGCGTAATTGGCCCTCATGATTTCGCACAATGATGATGCTTTCACCCATAATGTCGATGGTTTTACTATCACCATTATTTGCCCAGTCTTCATCACGACCTACACTTAACCATTCTTTTAGGAAAATATGTTCGCGTTCTAATGTGAAGATATCTTCATTTAAATACCAGCTTGATGGAAGGGTCATTTCAATACCTTTTCCAACCTGTACACCTTCAATATCCGTCACTGGGAAGTCTCCTTGCCTGTAAGTTTTCGTTGTTCTTTCTCGCTTGAGAAAGCTTCATAATTTTGAATGCAGAACACGCGCCGATCAGGCAAAGTCCTGAAATCATAAAAAATAAATACCGATAGCCTTCTGTTCCTGAAAAACTGTCCAGCATGATACCGCCGATGAAGGGCATATATATATCCGGCATATATCCGATAACCGATACAATACCCGCTGCTGTCCCCGTCAAATGTATCGGAATGCCGCCTTCTTCGAGTAAAGCATAATATATTCCGCGTAATGCATAAACGGCGAATGCTGTGACTATGATATTGACCAATACAAAGCCCATCATATTTGGTTGATGAGGAAAAATGCCAAAAGCAAAGAAAGTCACAACCAAAAACAGCTGAAGTCCCAGAATCGCACGTGAAATACCAATTCTATCACTGAATAAGCCAACCATAATTGCAGCGCATGGATTTAACCATGCTTTTCCCAATCCAATTGTAACCCCGATTGCAACACTCATTCCCATGGCGCTGGTGGCATAGGGGGCAAAATAATAAGAGCCCCAATAACTACTATAAGCGGTCATAATTACGATGGCTATTAACCAAACTTCCTGTATTTTTAATACACCAATTATATCTTGCAAACTAACTTTCTTCTTTTTACTCTTCTGCTTTTCTAGATCGCTTGTTTCTTGATTATTTTCACTTCTTTTTTCCATGGAAAACCATACAAGAATACCGAGCGCCATATTTGAGCAGGAGAAAAGTATGATCACCTGCGTCAGTGCCAAATCATTACTGCCCAGCCAAATGAAAACTGCCCCAAAAATGCTGCCGCTTAGTGCCTCTGTGATCCCACGCCCGCCTTCAAGGATACCAAATGCTCGTCCTTGCTTCTCGCGGGGGGCCCAATTGCGAGTCGCCTTTATCATCGCACTCCAGAAAACCAGAGAAATGCTCGCGCCCCAATATCCATGGATTAGCAGACACATTTCGTAAGACGGTAGGGTGGAGAAATAAAGCCCGACAAGGCCCGTTGAAAAAAGAGCAAATGTCATCAAACGGCGTGGTGAGAAAAGATCCGCCAGCCAGCCTCCTGGAAAATAGGCCAAAAGGGACGTCGCACCAAAAGTACTCATTAACATACCCATTTGAGTGTTACTAAAACCGAAGGCATTTTGCATGGGTATATAGTAAATTTCGCGCAGAAACGGCAGCATAAAAATCATGCCACCAGACATGCATAAGGCGGCCATAGTTACCCAACGTTTGTATGCTATCACTGCATTACCCTCAACTTTATAGCGATTTATCTATGTTTAATAGTTATACGTTAGTAGAAAACCATTGTTTTCAATATTAATCAATGCATAATAAATCTTTTTAATAAGATTGATATTTTTGAGTTATTATCTCCTATTATTTTCTTATGAAGTGGAATTTCTCTATGCGTCTATTATTACTTTGTGGTCTAATGTTGCTAAGCCTACCGCAAGCATGCGCAGACACCAATACGGTGGTAGCGACACAATCCATAGTAATTAAGGCGGTAATGATACCAATGCCGGATGGTGTCAATCTTGCGGCAGATCTTTATATGCCTGCCGATTTGAAGCTGAGTGATAACGTGCCAGTAATACTGGAATACACGCCTTACCGGAAAATGGAAAGTCGTGGGAGCAGGTATAAAACATATTCATACTTTGTAGAGCGCGGTTATGTCATCGCGCGTGTTGATATTAGAGGCACTGGTAATAGTGAGGGGCTCGTTATCCCTTACGAATATTCGGATATTGAACTGGACGACGGGGAAGTTATCATTGACTGGTTATCTTCGCGGGAATGGTCAAATGGTAATGTCGGTATGTTTGGTATTTCATGGAGCGGCTTTAATTCCATACAGATGGCCGTGCGTAATCCACCCGCAATGAAAGCGTTTGTCGCATTGATGGCCACAGAAGCGCTCTATCAAGAAGATGTGCATTATATAGACGGAATTATGCATACAGATAGCTGGATGATGAGCAATGATCTGAATAATTCTTTACCGGGAGCGCCGGATTATAAGCTTGATGATGACTGGTTTCATAACCGCTTTGAAGCGGAGCCCAGTGTTTATACCTATATGCGAAATCAACGCGACAATTCTTTTTGGGACCGTGCCTCTAGCCTTGATAAATATGACCAGATTAAAATACCTGGCTTTCATATAGCTGGTTGGTATGACGGTTACCGGGATAGCTTACCAAGAATGTTAGAAAATGTGAAAGCGCCAGTAAAGGCACTAATTGGACCGTGGGATCATGATTTTCCGCACAATGCCGCTCACACCCCACAAATTGAATGGCGACATGAGGCAGTCCGCTGGTTTGATCATTGGTTAAAGGATATTGATACAGGCATTATGGATGAACCGCCCTTTGCCGTCTATGTCCGTGATTGGCACCCGCCGCAGCCTGATATCACTGAAATTCCGGGTCACTGGCGCAGGGAAGATGGCTGGCCGATTGAGCGCACCAAATTTCAGAGCTTTTTTGCCGGACCCGATCATAATCTTTCATCCAGTAAGAGCTTAGCGGCGACACATACGCTCGATTATAAAGCTTCTGTGGGAGTAGAGGGCGGCGGCCCGGTGATGTGGTGGGGCAGTGTACCGCCGGATCAGCAAAGCATGGATGATGATAGCCTCGTTTATGACACCGAACCGCTTCCCGCGCCACTGGAAATATTAGGCATGCCACGCGCAATTCTTAATGTATCGGCGGACGCCGTCAGGGCAAACTGGGTAGTGCGTATTTCTGATGTCGCACCAGATGGCCAAGTGACACAGGTCGCAGGTGCAGCCTTTAATGGCACCCACAGAAATTCAGCGCGTGAGCCGGAGGCTATAATCCCCGGTCAGTTATTTCCTCTTGATATTGAGATGCATTTTACATCGTGGGTATTTCCAAAAGGCCATAAAATTCGCATGTCCGTTAGCAATGCCATGTGGCCGATGCTATGGCCGACGCCTTATCCGATGACGACTTCGTTGGAAATTGGTGGTGAAAGTGGTGCGCGTCTTGAGCTTCCTGTCATCCCAACAGCAAGGCCTTCTGAAAATCAACGGGTCGCAATTTTCAATACACCGACTGCGGACCCTTCGCTGGATGGCTTTGGTTCAATTGACGCAGGAAACGCAACCGGCTACGCCGAAATTGGCACCATTAATATTGACGAGAATACAGGCGAAGCATTTGGTTTTGCAATTAATTCCACAGCGTCGAAGTTCCCATGGGGCACTGAGCGATTTGAAGAACAGATTGAGCACCGCACTTCAGACATTAATCCGGCCCAGACATCAGTGAAAGGAATTTACGCCGTGGTTAAAGAAGTGGAGGGTCGGACCTTGCGGCTTGAGCAGGATGTTGAATTTAAAAGTGATGAAAATAACTTCCGTTTGATTTTTATTCGTCGGATATTAGTGAATGGTGAGCTGCTACATGAAAAACAATGGGACGAAATTTTCCCCAGAGACTTTCAATAAAATAAAAAATCTTTTTCAATAATTTCAACTCTATCAAGCGGCAAAATAACCGATAATCCCGCAACTATTCTTCATTGCACAACACGCGCAAATGAATGGCTGCTTCTGGTTGTCATTTCAATCGGTCAACGCAACACTTTAGTCTAATATAGAATTAGAAGG
>CALDNY010000228.1 GCA_937914685.1 uncultured Kordiimonadaceae bacterium | reverse complement strand
AAACGGCCTTCCTGAAAAAATTGTCCTTGCGTGCCTACTTCATGATATCAGCGGCCGCGCCTTTATAAAAACAGACCACGGTTATTTTGGTGCTCAACTGGTTGAACCCTACGTCGACGAAGAAATTTCATGGGCCATTCGCTATCACCAATCATTACGTTTTATCCCTGATGAGGCCGTGGGCTATCCCTACCCCGAAGCCTACATCCGTTATTTCGGTGAAGATTTCAAACCAGAACCCTATATCTATGAGGCCGCCGAATATGCCAAAAACCATAAATGGTATATGACCTCACGGCAGATTTGCATCAATGATGTTTATAGCTTTGATCCAAATGTAAAAGTATCCATTGATGATTTTAAGGACATTATCGCAAGAAATTGGCGTGATCCAGAACAAGGGCTAGGCTATGATAATAGCCCCTGTGCCCACATGTGGCGAGCGATGATTTTCCCCAATAATTTCTTGTAACGAAACACTCTCAAAGCATCCTTAAGGCGTACTATTCCTAGTTTTATTGACATTATAGTTAATTTTGTGATTATATAAGCTCAGATAATCTGGGAGGATATGATGGATAGACGGAAATTTCTGACGTACGTTGGTGGCGTTGGCGCTCTTGCCGCCATGAATGCAAATCAAAAAGCTGATGCCTTAGAACAAGCCATGAATGACGAGCTTGAAAAACGCATAACAAAGCCCGCGATCTGCACCACTTATGGCCGCGAATCTGGCCCCCGCGTTCCCTTAAAGCCTGGTCAGGTATACCATATGGGTCACGACCCTCGTCTGCCGCGTATGTCCGACAAGCCTACTTTGTTGGAATTTTTTGAAAAACGCTTTGGGCCTTCTAGTCACCTGTTACAAAGTGCGCGTCTTGCTAAAATAAACGGCCTTCCTGAAAAAACCATCCTCGCTTGCCTGCTTCATGACATCAGCGTCGGCTCTTACATTAAAACAGACCACGGCTATTACGGCGCCCAACTGGTTGAACCTTATGTCGACGAAGAAGTGTCATGGGCCATTCGTTATCACCAATCGCTACGCTTTATCCCTGATGAGGCTGTGGGCTATCCTTATCCCGAGGCCTACATCCGTTATTTTGGCGAAGATTATAAACCTGAGCCTTATATCTTTAAAGACGCGGAATATGCGCGAAATCATAAATGGTATATGACCTCACGGCAGATTTGCATCAATGATGTTTATAGTTTCGACCCTAATGTGGTGGTATCCTTAGATGATTTTAAGGACATTATCGCAAGAAATTGGCGTGATCCAGAACAAGGGCTAGGCTATGATAATAGCCCCTGTGCCCACATGTGGCGCACTATGATTTTCCCAAATAATTTCTTATAATTCTAAGAAGTATCAAGAACTTAATAGTCCCAAAACTGTAAACCCTGCTCGATCCGTTCTCTTAGGCGTGGTGATTTAGAATCTTGCTTATATTTTCCTAAAAGCAAATCCCTTAACACAGAAAAGGCTTCATTATAGCCTAGTTTATCCATATAGCCGCGCTTGCTGCGGTATCTTTCTGCCAGATAATTTTCTTTTAATTGGGTCTGTTCAATTTTATCTCTATCGCCCGTGGCATAGGCGAATTTAGTATTTTCACAAAACTCAACGATACCAACCATAGATTTAAGATCGGCAATAAACTCAAGAACCTCATCGACAGAGGCTGCAATGCCATGCATTAAACTACCGTCCTCATGCCTTTTTGGTCGGTGCGTTTCAATGAATTCAACTGTTTTCGGACATTCAATTTCAATAAAATTATCCGCAGCAATATTGCGAACAATCGCTTCACAAAGCATCAAATCCCCAAGATATATATCACCGCCAAGTTCTTCCCAATATTGTGTAATAATGCTATGAATTTTTAAATATTCATCCATATCAAAATAGCCATCAACCCCTACTCTGTTGAACGCATCATGTAATATTGCATCCGTCCAAAGCCGCTCGCTCAGAATAAAAAAATTCTCAAGCAAAGCGACGTCTCTATTTGTTCCTTGGTGCGGTTTTAGTATCAAAATAATCTCTCAATTTTTCATATATGTTACTCATATATGTTACACTGTATCTATTACTTATAGTATAATGATAAACACAAAGTAAAAAAATAAACTTTTTTATATCGAAATTTTGAGAATTAATGAATTTGTAGGCTTAATAAATAAACGGCAACCCCGATTAATCCAATACCCATGATTTGATTAAACAGCCGCAAATTATTATCGTTTCGGATCAGTTTTGCTATTTTAGAGCCACCATAAGCCCATGTCAAAACGCATAAAAAACCGATGATAATGTAAAGAACTACAAATAATGCAAACTGGTCGACTTTTCCCACAAGTTTAAAAGCACCAATCCCAGCGAGCGTTGCGATCCATGATTTAGGATGGAACCATTGCAATATAGTCCCCCGCATAAAGCCCGGAAGACTGCTCTTTTCAACGTTTACTTTTGGGTGGGCTCTCGCTATTTTATAGCCCATATAACAAATGAAGAAGGCGCCAGAATAGTTCAAAATCTGCAAAAAAAGCTCATTTTCAGCGGCAACTTTACCAAGCCCAAAGCCCATCACCAACAATAAAGACGTAAAGCCTAATACTGATCCTAAAACAAATGGTAATGCTTTTTTAAAACCATAATTAACACCGATCGTCATGGTAATAATATTGGTCGGCCCTGGTGTTATCGACATAGTAAATGCGTACAGACACATAGCAATGATAATAGTCATGAAAAACCCTTTAAGATATTTTCTCTGTGATTTGCATGAAAAATAAATAAACCGCAACCGCAAACAGGCTTAAACCCATGACAATATTAAAAATTCTATGATTTTTTCTATTTCCTAAAAAGCGGACAATTTTTGATCCCGCATAGGCCCATGTGGAAACAGCAAAAAACACTATGGCCGCATAAATGATAATAAAAACAAGCAAGCCATCAAAATTTCCCACAACATTGAAAGCACTGATCCCCGCGAGCGTGCCGATCCATGCTTTAGGATTGATACATTGAAAGAAAACACCATGCAGAAAACCAGGTTTTCCTTTATCATTAATTTTTAATTCAGGCTCCGCCGTGGCAATTTTAAAAGCTAGAAAGCTAATGAAACCCGCACCAACAAAGCTCATAATTTTCATAAACATATCATTACCCGCAGCAATTTGACCAAGGCCAAGCCCCGTTAACAACATTAAAAGCGAGCAACCAACCATCACACCAAAGACAAAAGGAAGTGCGCCTTTAAAGCCGTAATTTACGCCATTGGATAATGAAATAAGATTATTCGGACCCGGCGTAATCGCCATACTAAAAGCAAACAAGCTCATTGCAAAAATAACAGACATAAAAAACCTAACCAACGTATATTTATTTTGATTTAAAAATAATCAGTGAGCTGATCTTATCAGTCTGATTTTAATTTAGATAGCCAGTATAATTAATTTACATTGCACTATAATTTTGTATAATGGAAACCTGATGATTGATAATTTAAAAGCAATGGCCATATTTGCCGAAACCATAAAGCGCGGATCGTTTCGTCGTGCGGCTAAATTCCTTAACCTATCGCCGTCGGTCGTAAGTTATCAAATATCACAATTGGAAGAGCGGTTAGGAACAACCCTAATATACCGTTCTACCCGCAAGCTCTCTAAAACTACGGAGGGGGAAATTCTTTATAACCACGCAATTGAAATGCTTGATCAGGCTGAACTTGGCTTAAGTAAAGTGAGCGGTCATAATTCAGCAAAGGGTAAACTTAAAATCACCTTGCCCATTTCTTTGACCGGCGACATTATCACTAAACAATTTGCAGAATTTAACAAACAAAACCCCCATATACAATTGAACATCAATTATTCAGATACAATACAGGATTTAACCGCAGATGGCATTGATATTGCCTTTCGCATGGGCACTATGCCTGACAGCTCTTTAAACACTAAAAAGATTGCTGAAATGAAAAGAACCCTTGCCTGTTCTCCTGAATATTATGCCAAACACCCCGTCCCCACTTGTCCAGAAGATTTAAGCGACTGGAATTGGATAAAGCATGAAATGCTTCCCAACACCAGAACCTTACTCAAAGACGGAAAAAGGCCCGTTCAAATAGATTTGATTGGCAACATAACAGCCAATAGTGCCGATTCAATGATTAAATTTGCCCTGTATGGTAGTGGTATCGCCACAGTGGCCTATTGGCTGATCAAAGATAAACTCAAAGATGGAAGTTTGGTTCATGTCCTGCCTGATTGGCAAGCAGAATCCCTTTCCCTTTATGCTGTTTGGCACGGTAACATCACTAAAACCAGCAACACCCGACGTCTGCTTAGTTTTTTAGAAGAACATTGTTAAATTTGCCAATATCAGAAAGCTGTAGTAGGATTTATCAGCAAAAATATATGGATAACAAAATGGCTTGGATTAAAACAATCCCTTATAAGGATGCTACGGGTAAATTAAAAAAACTTTATGACCGCATTAAAGGCCCCGATAATAATATAGATAATGTAATGATGGCCCATTCGCTTCGCCCCCATACTATGGAAGGGCATATGAGCCTTTATAAGTATGTTCTCCATCATCCCGGCAATAGCCTTGCCAAGGAATTTTTAGAGGCCATCGGCGTCTATGTAAGCATTTTAAACCGCTGTTCTTATTGCGTTGAACATCATTATGCTGGCATGGCACGATTGATTGGTGATGAGGAAAGCGCCCTAAACATCCGCGCAGCATTGGAAATTTCTGAACCTAAAAAAGCATTTGATAAAAAACATGCCGCCTTGCTTCAATATGCTAAATGGTTGACCATATCCCCTAGTGAAGTTTCAGAACGCGCCATCGAAAAATTGCGTGATCTTGGCATAACCGACGGCGAAATATTAGAAGTAAACCAAGTTGCCGCCTATTTTAATTATGCCAACCGCACTGTATTAGGCCTTGGCATCAACACAGAAGGCGACATCATTGGCCTTAGCCCTAATAATAATGATGACCCTGATGATTGGGGCCATAAATAAAGGCAATTGGCCTTATCAAGATCTTTATTTGGGGCTGACCCAGATAACTACTCTAGTTTCTCTTTAACCCACTGTTTT
>CALDNY010000227.1 GCA_937914685.1 uncultured Kordiimonadaceae bacterium | reverse complement strand
CTTCTACTACTGGAGCTTCTTCTACTACTGGAGCTTCTTCTACTACTGGAGCTTCTTCTACTACTGGAGCTTCAGCCGCTGCTTTTTCTGCTTCAAGTAAAGCGTTCGCTTTGTCATTCTTTTCTTCTATGCGTGCGAGCGCTTTTACACCTGCTTTTGCTTTATTAGGGTTATTACGTGCTTCACGTTTAAGAAGACCGGCGGCATCAAGAAAACGTGCAACACGGTCAGTTGCTTGAGCGCCTTTGCTCAACCAATATTGAATTCGTTCAATATTAAGTTTCACACGATCTTCATGGTCTTTAGGAAGAAGAGGATTATGAGTTCCCACTTTTTCAATATATTTACCATCACGAGGGGCGCGCGAATCCGCGACTACAATACGGTAGTAAGGACGTTTTTTAGCACCCGCACGGGTTAATCTAATTTTTACAGACATATATTTTTCCTTTAGTCTTATTTAAGTCGTTTATTATTAAGTTCATTATTTAATTTAAATTCTAATTCGGAAGCAAACCTTCCATAACTCTTATTTCGGAAGCAAACCTTCCATAACTCTTATTTCGGAAGCAAACCTTCCATTCCGGGGGGCATTTGACCCGGTAGCGCCATTCGCCCGCCTTTTTTGCCCAATTTCTTCATCATCGTTGACATTTGTTTTTGCATTTTCATCAGCTTATTAACGTCTTGAACCGTAACACCCGACCCTGCTGCAATACGCTTTTTTCGCGATGCATTCATTAATTTCGGATTTGCTCGTTCCTTTGGTGTCATGCTATTAATAATTGCTTCTTGATGAAGTAAAACTTTGTCATTGAGATTGGCGGAGGCCATTTGCTTTTGCATTTTGCCAAGACCTGGAAGCATTCCTAAAATACTGCTCATACCACCAAGTTTTTTCATTTGTTGAAGTTGGGAACGCAGATCGTCAAAATCAAACATTCCTTTCTTCATTTTTTTCATCATTTTTTCGGCGTCTTCGGCCTCTATCGTCTCCGCAGCCCGCTCCACAAGGGAGACCACATCGCCCATTCCTAAAATGCGTGATGCGACCCGTTCTGGATGAAATTCTTCTAAATCGTCTATTTTTTCGCCGACGCCAACAAGTTTAATCGGTTTGCCCGTTACCGCGCGCATACTCAGCGCCGCACCACCGCGACCATCACCGTCCATACGGGTAAGAATCACACCTGTGACCCCCAATTGATCACCGAATTGTTCGGCAACATTAACCGCGTCTTGACCAGTTAGCGCATCAACAACAAGCAAAGTTTCATGAGGATTTACCGCGTTACGAATGGCGACAACCTCTGCCATCAACGCTTGGTCAACATGAAGTCGGCCTGCCGTATCAAGGATCACAACATCAAAGCCTTGTAATTTTGCTGCTGTCATGGCGCGCTTGGCAATATCAACGGGCATTTGACCCGCAATAATAGGTAAAGTCGCTACGTCAATTTGTTGACCAAGAATTTTAAGCTGTTCCATTGCCGCAGGGCGCTGAACATCGAGCGAGGCCATAAGAACTTTTTTGCGTTCTTTATCTTTTAGACGTTTGGCAATTTTAGCGCTAGAGGTCGTTTTACCAGACCCTTGCAAGCCAACCATCAACATAGGAACAGGTGCAGGAGCATTTAAATCAATAGTTTTTGCGTCGCCGCCAAGCATTTCAACCATTTGGTCATTAACAATTTTAACAACCATCTGACCCGGAGTAACCGATTTTACAACGTCTTGGCCAATAGCATTCTCGCGAACTTTTGCAATGAAATTTTTAACAACCGGAAGTGCCACATCCGCTTCGAGTAGAGCAAGACGCACTTCGCGCATAGCCTCATCAACATGGGCTTCCGATAAAGCACCGCGTCTTTTAAGTTTATCAAATATACCGCCAAGTTTATCACTTAAACTATCGAACATCTGTTTCTTTACTCACTATTGTTTTAATTTATAAAACATTTTAAATCTTAAGCCTTGCTAAAATCACATAACACAAATGCACCAGTGGGCGAACCTTCGCTAACTGGTGGATATCCTTGGACATGTATAATGTTCATCCATAAGGGAATGGGCGCAAAATATGAGTAAATGTGATAAGAGTCAAGTTCTTGTTTACCCAAACTCGAAAAAATGTAATATGTTGCCATTAAATTGAACCATAATGATCATTGGACCTATGCCTTATGTTAACTAAACACATCAAATTATTATTAAGCACCGCTGTTATAAGCTTTATATCCCTTAGCAATATTCACGCAAATGCTGGCATTGATGCTAGTCCGTTTGAGGGGCTATATGCTGGCGTCATAACAACAAAAAATACCTTTTCAACAACCTCTTCATATTTAGAAGTTCCCGTCACTGATATCCCTAGTGTCTTTAGCGGTATCACCAACTCTGCCCATAAAAATGGTTTTGGTGGCGGCATACTTGGCGGTTACGGGATAAATTATGGCATTCTTTATACAGGAATTGAGGCGGCGTTCATGATTGATAAAGGCAATACGATCATCAGCGATGGTACAAATACACTTAAAATATCCAAAAGTAACACGTTAGATGTTAACCTGCGCGTTGGTCTTACCCTTTCTAATAAAGCAATGGTTTTTGGCCTTATTGGCTATTCAGGTGCCGTATTGAAATCAAAAGGCCTAAATCAAATCCTCATTGCTAACGATCGCGAATATAATAAACGTATCACAAGCTATAAATTTGGCGCCGGATTTGAAATTGCTGTGATGGAAAATATCGCCTTCAGGCTTGAATATACCCGTTCCAAATATGCTAACGCGTCACTTATTTACGGTTCCGATCAATTTATATTCAAACCTAAAACCTCACGTATTATGGCAAGTTTTATTCTTCATATGTATTAAGTCATAAATCAAAATAAAATAAAAAATAATAAAGGGGAATGATTTATGAGGACGTTGGGGATGAGGGGATGAAAAATTTTAACATGCTATTGGGTATGGTACTTTGTGCCATCATGATCATGCTTCCCGCCCCCGAAGGTATGAGTGACGGAGCTTGGAGCGTTGCCGCTGTCACCATCCTGCTTGCCTACTGGTGGTCAACAGAAGCACTACCCGTTCCTATTACATCACTGCTTCCCATTGTTATGTTTCCCATGTTAGGGGCAACAACCATCGGCGAGGCAACCGCGCCTTATGCCCAACCAACAATCTTTTTGTTACTTGGCGGTTTTATCATGGCAACGGGACTTGCCAGATGGAATTTGCACCGCAGAATAGCATTAATGGTACTCGTAAAAGTTGGCAATAACCCGACCGCCCTTATAGCAGGCTTTATGGCCGTTACCGCCATGATATCCATGTGGATCAGCAATACGGCCAGTACATTAATGATGCTGCCGATCGCCTTATCCCTTGGCAATGAAATTGTTAAAGAGCGGGACGCTAAATCCGTAGGCTTTATTCTCTGTCTTGTGTTAGGTGTGGCTTATGGTGCCAATATTGGTGGCTTTGGGACGCCGATCGGCACACCTCCTAATTTACTGGTTATCGCCTTTATGAAGGAAACTTACGGTATTGAAGTGAGCTTCTTATCATGGATGCTGTTTGGCATACCCGCAACCGTTGTGATGCTTCCTATTGCTTGTTTAGTGCTGACAAAATGGGCTTTTCCCTTTGATTTAAATGAAAATTCCATAGCCCATGATATCTTGCAATTAGAATTAAATAGTATGGGCCTTATGACTGTTCCTGAAAAACGCATGGCCATGCTATTTGCCTTCATTGCATCTGCCTGGATATTCAGAACACCCATACAGAATAATTTAGAAATTATGTTATGGCTTAATGATGCTTTGATTGCCATTGGTGGGGCCATGCTTATGTTTATGATCCCCTCTGGATCAAAAACAGAAAAAAATTCGACCCTGTTAAACTGGGAAACTGCCGATAAAATTCCTTGGGGCGTCTTACTGCTTTTCGGCGGTGGATTAAGCCTAGCGGCGGCGGTAAAATCAACAGGACTTGCCCTTTGGATTGGGGAAGAACTTGCGGTGATTGCCGTCTTTGATTTACTGGTGATTATTTTTATTCTGGTTAGCCTTGTGATATTTTTAACAGAACTCACCAGCAACACAGCAACCACAGCCACTTTACTGCCCATATTAGGGGCGCTGGCCGTGGCCACAGGATTAGATCCTATGATCTTATTTGTTCCGTTGGCTATATCGGCCAGTTGCGCCTTTATGCTGCCAGTGGCAACAGCCCCTAATGCGGTCATATATTCTAGTGGTGAGGTGACCATTCCCCAGATGGCTCGCGCTGGATTTAGAATTAATCTGTTCGCTATATTTGCCGTCACGGCCTTAAGCTATACTCTCGTTCCGCTTATCTTCGGATAATACAACTCTTTTTATTGGTTTTTTATGAGAATCAGTCCATATAGTGGCTTATGAGTGAGAAAAATATTATAACCCCAGCAAAAGTCATTACATTTGGTTGTCGGCTTAATATGTACGAATCAGAAGTGATTAAAGGCCACGCCTCCGATGCGGGCCTTAAGAATGCTTTTATCTTTAATACCTGCGCGGTGACAGCAGAGGCAACTAGACAAGCTAAGCAATCCATTCGCCGCACAAGACGTGATAATCCAGGCGCCAACATCATCGTCACTGGATGTGCGGCACAAATTGATCCCAAACAATTTTCCATCATGGAAGAGGTTGATCAAATATTTGGCAACGAAGAAAAATTAACGGCAAAGAGCTATCATGATTTTGGTATTTCAAAATCAATGCGCGTCTCGGTTAATGATATTATGTCGATCAAAAAAACTGCCCCTCACCTTATTGATGGTTACGCAGAAAGGTCGCGAGCCTTTGTCCAGGTGCAAAACGGCTGTGATCACCGCTGTACTTTTTGCATCATTCCCTTTGGTCGCGGCAACAGCCGATCTGTTCCAGCCGGCGAAGTTGTTGCACAAATTCAGCAATTGGTCGATAACGACTATCAAGAAGTGATTATCACTGGCGTTGATATTACATCATACGGCCCTGACCTTCCTGGTAATCCTAGCCTTGGTATGCTTTGTCAGAAAATATTGAAAAATGTGCCGGGTTTAAAAAGACTACGCCTTAGCTCCATCGATTCTATTGAAGCGGATCAAGCGTTATTTGATGTGATTACCAAAGAAGAGCGGATGATGCCGCACCTTCATTTATCACTGCAATCAGGGGATAATATGATTTTAAAACGCATGAAACGCCGCCATAACCGTGAAGATTCTATTGAATTTTGTAACACCGTCCTTGAGGCGCGGCCCGATGTTGTTTTTGGCGCTGATATTATTGCCGGCTTTCCCACAGAAACAGAAGAAATGTTCCAAAATTCACTGAAACTTGTTGATGATTGTAATCTGACTTACCTTCATGTGTTTCCCTATTCACAACGCGGCGGTACGCCGGCTGCAAAAATGCCGCAAATAAATAAATCCGTTCGTAAAGAACGCGCCGCACGATTAAGGGCGCGCGGTGAAGAAAAACTTAACCAAATGCTCAAAGCCCAATTAGGTAAGGCCGTCAATATCCTTGTGGAAAAATCATTAAAGGATAAGAAAACCGTCATAGGCCACACGGAGCACTTCGCCTCTGCTACAATCAATGCGGATATTGCCATTGGTCATATTGCCAAAGCAAGAGTTACAGGCTATCAAGATGGCCTATTGATTACGGAAATAATTCATGACTGATGAACCAAAAAAAGTAGGTTGGTTTGGCCGCTTAAAACAAGGTCTTAAAAAAAGTTCTTCTGCCTTAACCGAAGGCATTGCAAACATTTTTACCAAGAAACGTCTTGATGCTGCAACACTCGAAGAATTAGAAGATCTACTGATTATGTCTGACCTTGGCGTCACGGTCAGTGAGCGAGTGTGCGCCCGACTTTCTAAGAGCCGCTTTGATAAACAAATAAGCGCCGAAGAGGTGCAAGTTGCCTTGGCCGAAGAAATTGGCGAAATTATGAGGGAAGTGGCAAAACCGCTTATAATCAATGATCAAAATTCGCCCCATGTTATTTTAATGGTCGGCGTTAATGGCTCTGGTAAAACAACAACAATTGGCAAACTTGCCAAACAGTTTAAAAATCAAGGTAAAAGCGTGATGTTGGCTGCTGGTGATACTTTTCGCGCCGCCGCCACCGAACAATTGCAAATTTGGGGTCAACGTAATGATGTTCCTGTGATCAGTGGTAAAGAAGGCTGTGACGCGGCAGGTCTTGCTTATGACGCTGTGCAAAAAGCACGGGAAAATAATATTGATATATTGCTGATCGATACGGCGGGACGACTACAGAATAAAAGTCATTTGATGGATGAACTTAAAAAAATTATCCGTGTCATCAAAAAATTCGACGAAACAGCGCCCCATGATACGGTTCTTATATTGGATGCGACGACCGGGCAAAATGCGGTTTTACAGACCGAGGTTTTCCTTGATTTGGCACAAATTTCAGGAATTATTATGACTAAGCTCGATGGTACGGCCCGCGGCGGCGTACTGGTGGCATGCGCCGAAAAATTTAAACTTCCCATTCACGCTATTGGCGTCGGCGAAGCTATTGATGATCTTCAGGCTTTTGATGCCAATGATTTTTCAAAAATGCTAGTCGGTGTTGACGTATTAAAGAAAGACTAAAATGAAGCAAATTATAAAACTCCTTATTGAACTTGGCCCGATTATTGTATTTTTCTATGCCAATGGTCACTATGCCGATGAAAATGGCCTTGGGGGAATTATCCCTGCTACTAAAGTATTCATGGTGGCCATGGCAATCTCTATGATTTGTTCAAAAATAATTTTCAAAAAAATTGCACTAATGTTATGGATTTCCGCGGGGCTTGTCGGATTTTTCGGCGGATTAACCATTTATTTCAATAATGACCTATTCATCAAAATTAAACCGACTATCCTTTATTGTATGTTTGCCATCACATTATTGGGCGGTTATTTTACCGGCAAGCCGTTTATTAAAAATGTTATGGGGGCTGGGCTTCCACCTATCGAAGAAATAGCATGGATGAAAATGAGCCGTAACTGGGGATTATTTTTCATTGGGTGCGCTATTTTAAACGAATTGCTATGGCGAAATTTATCAAATGCAGATTGGATTGCTGCTAAAGCATGGATATTTAT
>CALDNY010000226.1 GCA_937914685.1 uncultured Kordiimonadaceae bacterium | reverse complement strand
ATTCAGATACTTGGGGATAATCATGGTACTATTCTTCATTTAATGGACCGTGAATGTTCGATCCAACGCCGCCATCAAAAAATCATAGAAGAAGCGCCAAGTTCATTTTTAAGCGAAGAAACAAGGGCGCAAATGACGGCTCAATCGATCGTTCTTGCCGCCACGGTTGATTATAATTCGGCAGGAACAGTGGAATTTATTGTTGATAAAGATCAGAATTTCTATTTCCTAGAAATGAATACCCGCCTTCAAGTAGAACATCCCGTCACAGAATTAATCACGGGTGTTGATTTGGTGGAACAAATGATAAGGGTGGCAAACAATGAGCCACTAAGCCTTAGCCAACAAGATATAGAAATTAAGGGCTGGGCAGTGGAAGCAAGGGTTTATGCGGAAGATCCTGTTCGCGGCTTTCTTCCTTCAACGGGCCGAGTGACAAAATATATACCGCCCGAGGAAGATGACAATATTCGAATCGATAGCGGTATTTATGAAGGTAGCGAGATTAGTATTCATTATGACCCGATGATTGCCAAGGTTATTTCCTACGGCGAGGATCGGTCACAAGCCATTACCAAATTACGCTTTGCTCTTGATCAATATTATATACGCGGAGTTGGTCATAATATTGAATTTTTATCAGATGTTCTTAAATCATCTCGTTTTAAATCGGGCGATATTTCAACAAAATTCATCGAAGAAGAATATAAGGACGGCTTTGCGGGCGGTTCTTTGAGTTTGGAAGCGTGGAATATATTAATTACGGTGGCAACCATCGTCCATTCCTGTGAAATCGGACGTCAGTCAACAATTAGCGGCAAAATGAATGAGGACAGCAGTAATTTTTCAGAAACATGGCAGGTTGAGCTTGAGGGTGAAATTCAATCCGCCAGTTTCCTTATGACACACGAGGGATGTGATGTGATAACAGGGGGGCTTGTTTATAATGTGGAAACATTATGGGCGCCGGGAGTGGCTTTGTTTTCTGGTAAAATCAACGGCGAAAACGTTAATGTTGAGGTTGATTATCTATTAGATGGTTACCGCCTTACGTATGATGGAACCAGTCAAATTGTTCATATTCGAAATGAGCGGGAAACAGCTTTGGCGGCGTTAATGCCCCAAAAACCACCCGCAGATATGTCCAAATATTTACAATGCCCCATGCCTGGCCTCGTGGTTTCTATTGATGTAGCCCTTGGGGATAAGGTGGAAGCGGGCCAAGTGCTTTGTGTGATCGAGGCTATGAAAATGGAAAATATATTGAAAGCTGAACGTAGCGGCGTCATATTAAAAATATCGGCCAATGCAGGTGATAGCCTTGCGGTTGATGAAATTATTATTGAATTTGAGTGATTAGCGATGAACAAGGCGGTAAAAACAATCATTCATGGTCATGTTCAAGGGGTCTGTTATCGTCACTGGGCCGTACAAAATGCCACACAACTTAATCTTGATGGATGGGTGCGAAATCGCGCAGATGGTACCGTAGAAGCCATATTTGTCGGAAAAATAGAAGATGTTGATGAAATGATAAATCGTGCTCAGCACGGCCCGAGCGGTGCAAAGGTTGATAAAATTGATGTCAAAGAAGCCTTAGGTATTGTCGCAACTGGATTTACACAAAAACCAACAGTGGACATCAATCAACGCAGAGGGCATTGATAGGGTCTTTAAATCAAACTTTGATTGAATATTTTAGGCCAAGTTTTTTGTAAGGCAGCGTCTAAATCAGCCATAGTAATAGGCAGGCCAAGATCAACAAGTGATGTGACACCATGTTCGGATATGCCGCAGGGAATAATACCAGCATAATGACTAAGGTCAGGTTCTAGATTGATACTAATACCGTGAAAAGTAACCCATTTACGCACCCTGACACCAATGGCGGCTATTTTGTCTTCTGTATCATTGCGCTTGACCCAAACACCGACGCGACCTTCCCGTCGTTCACCAATGACATTGAATTCTAATAAAGTATCAATGATCCATTGTTCAAGATTGGCGACAAATTTTCGCACGTCTTTGCCGCGCTTTTTTAAATCGAGCATAACATAAACAACTCGTTGGCCGGGGCCGTGATAAGTATATTGCCCGCCGCGTCCCGCGTCATAAACAGGAAAGCGTTTGGGGGTCAATAGATCATTCTCTTTGGCTGAGGTCCCCGCCGTATAGAGGGGAGGATGTTCGACAAACCATATCAGCTCGTCCGCATGACCCTTGCCAATATCTTCAACCCTTTTTTCCATAAACTCTAACGCTTCTGGGTAGGGGGTTAAGCCGTGGCTAAATTTTATTTTAATTTCATCAACTGTCATTTATTATATATCTTTGTATTATTAACTAAAAAATAACTATAATGTATCACTTTAAATGGTATACATTTATATCTAGATAAAGTTAAGTATAAAGGCTTAAACGATGGCACAAGCAGTTGAAGATGTTGAAGTTGAACTGACCGTTGTTCTCGGTCAGAATTTAATGCCGGTAAAGCAGCTCCTTAAATTGGGCCGCGGTGCGGTTATTGAATTACAAGAACATTGCGATAGTCCTGTTAAGATTTATGCAAACGGCGAACTTATTGCCAAGGGTGAAATTATCGTCACTGGTGAAAATATCGGCATTACTTTGTTGGGCGGCGTTAAAAGCTTTAGAGAGCTAGGGTTTTTGAAAAAATAAACTTTTTTTGAAAATTTCTATTGCGTATAAGCTGCGCTTTTGTTACTTCACACACTTGATTTACCAAATACGAATATATGCGGTCGTGGCGGAATTGGTAGACGCGCAGCGTTGAGGTCGCTGTGGGGCTTAAACCCCGTGGAAGTTCGAGTCTTCTCGACCGCACCATACTTCTGATCAGGGCCATGCCCTTGATCGGGCAAAATCTTTTTTCTCATAAAAACTATAAATTGATACAGGCCTTGCGTGTTTGTCGCGAAAAGGGATATAGTGCGCGTTGAGTAAAATATTATGTAATGATTAAGTATCAGGCAAAACGGGGAATTTTGATGTATTATCAACAGTTAAGAATTTTTATTTTAAGCTTTATGGTCAGTATAGTTTTTGCATCTGTGGGCTATTCTAAAGATATCTCGATGAATTTTTTAGCCAATGCCAGTCTTAGGATTACTGACGGCGACTATATTCTTTTTACTGATTTTCCTTATGTTTCGGGGGCGTTTGGTCATATGATCTATACTTAT
>CALDNY010000225.1 GCA_937914685.1 uncultured Kordiimonadaceae bacterium | reverse complement strand
ACCAGTCGCTAAACAGGGCTACCTCACTAAGCAAGCTATCCATTTCATAATGAGCAAGCTGATGTTGGCCCTGACCATAAGATAATGAGCGGGGAATGAGACAGCCATTTAATTTGATCAATTGATCAACGGCAGTAGAATAGAGTTTGTTTTCTAAACTTGGTTCACGCTCTAGAATGACTTTAAATAAATCATCGCCAAGGTCTTGAAGCAGTAAAAAACCATTTTCTATATCTTGGGCCAAGATTTTTGGCGCATTTAAATTATGCGCCCTCAAATGATTAGCAATCGCAATGAACGGTCTCGTATCCTCAAAATCAGGCGGAGCATCCATTAGTACGGCATATTTACCATTTAAAAATATTCGGTCATACCTACGAAATGATGCATCATTAGCAAGACTAGTGACCTCTGCTCCATCCCAACCCGCAGTTTTTAAAAATTCTGTAATTTGTTTCGATCTATTCATCGTCTAGGTTTAATTCCTTAAGTCGCGCCTTCCAATGATCATCGCCGCGAATGATCATTTTACGTCCCCCTTCATGGTCGTCCATCGATAATAAAATCTGCAAATGTTGGTCTGGCAAATAGCGCCCCATTCGGTCTGGCCATTCGATTAAAGTAATGGCCGTATCGAACCCATCATCAATACCAAGCTCGAGTACATCTTGTGGCTGATCTAACCTATATAAATCTAAATGCCAAACTGGCGCGGTCTTTAAATCGTCCATAGGCGGCTCATAAATTTGAACTAAACTAAAGGTAGGACTTGGCACATCTTCTTTGTAGCCTAAGCCATGAATAAGGGCGCGACAAAATTCAGTTTTTCCCACTCCCAAATTACCTTCAAAACCAATAATGTCGCCGATTTTTAACAAAGCGGATAATTTTTCGGCCAACTGACGAGTAGCCGACAAATTATCAAGCAATAATTGCTTTATAATATTTTTAGATTTCAAACTCATGCACCAGCGATACCGACTTTTTCATCAATAGAAACTTCATCACTGTTTGGTAATTTTTTAGGTAAGATACAAATCATATTTGTCCCTATACCGACCTCGGTTTCAACCTTAACCGTACCACCATGTTTTTCGATGAATATTTTAACAATCGAAAGCCCAAGCCCAGTGCCGATTGCCCTAGGAGTGTTTGATCCTGTGTAGAATTTTTCAAATATATTACTCACTTCATCGGCATTAATTCCCACACCATCATCTTTTATGCTAATGAAATATTGAAGATCATCTTGTCCCGTAGTGATAGAAATATTTCCAGAATCCTCTGTGAATTTCACCGCATTACTCAGTAAATTTGAAACGGAATGCTTAAGACGTTTTTCATCACCTAAAACCATAATCGGCCCTTTATCATAATTAACATCTAAATGTAGTGATTTATTTTTAATGCGTTCATCAAGTTTGGTAACCACACCGTCAATAAGTTCAGATAAATTAAAGTCAGTAGCCTCAATAGAAAGCCCCCCCGCCTCGATCACAGATAAATCCAGAATATCATTAATCAAATCTAATAAATAATCCGAAGCACTTAATATATTACGCATATATTGATGTTGCTGGTCATTAAGCGGGCCTTGATATTCTTTTTCCAAAAGCTCGGCAAAACCAAGAACGCTATTGAGAGGAGTTCTAAGTTCATAAGACATATGGGCCAAGAAATCAGTTTTTATATTCTGCGCTTCCTCTAGGGATTCATTATGTTTGCGAAGGGAATATTCAACGCGAGCACTATCCGTTACATCAATGAAAATTACCAGTACGGCACCATCAGGAAGCGGCACCAATGAATAATTTATCACTTTGTCATTTTCGAGTTCAAATTTTCCTGATGAAGCTTCTTTTTTGACATCACCGCCGACAATTAAATTTTGAAAATCATGTAAAGATTGTGCAGAATCAAATAAATCTTCGCATCTGTTAAGAACGTCAATAGCGTGGGGGTTGCCCCCTAAAAACTCAGAAGAAATATTCCAGATATTGATAAATCCATCATTAAACAGTTTCAATCTACCATCCACCCCAAACACTGCAATCCCTTCATGGAGATTATCAAGGGTCTCACGCTGGACAGCGATTAAAGTATTATAAGAACTCTCAAGGGCAAAATAGTCGGTGACGTCTTCATAAAACACCAGCATACCGCCAAGGGGATGATGCTGCATCACGACCCTAAGTGTTTTACCGTCTGGAAGATGTAACATGGACTCAACCGGCTCAAGTACTTCTGTATAGGCTTCAATTTGGCGTTTTTTCCACTCAGGAAAATTAGCTTGTTCGGGAAGTTTTCGCGCTTCTCTTAAGGCTTCTAATATTTCCCCATAATGAGGGTGGCTGAATAATAAACTTTCCGGCAATTTCCATAATCTAAGGTAAGCTTTATTATAATATTCAAGTCTCATTTCTGAACCAAAAATCGCCACCGCCGTGGAGAATTTATCAAGGGTTTCAGCGTAAGATTCTGTATGATCTGCTAGATTTTCTTTGGTTTCTTCAAGCTCAGTCATATCTTGGGCATAACAAAAAATAGCTTCTTTATTATTCCCTAGCCTATATGGGATTGCATGAAAATCCATTGAACGGCGTTTACCACCAATAACCGTAAAATGGTTTTCAGAAATTGGTTTTCCATTAAATAAAGACTGTTCGGCCATACTGCGGATATTTACCCCAAGCGTATTAATGGTCAATTCGATGTCATTTCCAATGGTATTTCTATAATTTTCACCATCGACCGCCGCTACATAGGCCTTATTGACCCAATTGAATTTCAAATCTTCGCCCATTATCCAAACAGGAAACGCCACTTCATTGAGTGCCTTTTCCAAAAGATCCGCCCTCGCGCTGGTTTCTTTAGATTCAAGCGTCTGATATCTCTGAATTTTTTCTTCAATAGTAATATCGCGCACCCAAACAACAAAACACCTTTTTTCCTTGCTGTTAAGTTCAATACTATTGCCAGAAACAAGCAAATGCATATTATATTGATTAAGATCCAGGGTTTGATAAAATTCAGCACCTGTCGATAACAGTTTATTGAAATTTCCTTCAAATTTTACCAGATCTATTACGGAAAACTTCTCTTTAAACTCATCAATATTTTTTGCAAGACGTTCATTTTCAACATAAATGTCAAAATCAGAACTTAAGATCAATTCGCCCTTGGCATTCCATAAATAAAAACTATCTTGTTTCTGAGAGATCATTTTTTTTAAATAATCTTCATTAATTTTTATGTTTTTTAATTGCCGTTTTATTTTTTTTCCATTGATGACCAACCAAATAATAAAAGTCATAACGATAAGAAAAAACATTATAAAAACAGACAGATATAATTGGCGAAGCCCCCCTATTGAATTTACATTCAAAAAGCTCTGAGCTTGCAACAACGGAATATTCGTCAAATAGAATACCGTACAAAGAAATAAAAAATTACGTCGAAATTTTAAAAGCCACTTCATGGATTTTTTCCATATATTAATTGCATAATAAAATAACGCCTATAAAGACAAAAGAAAAGCCCGTTCACAACTTATTAACTATAATATAAGTTAATAAGTCACGAAACGGGCTTTTTATAGTCCTATAGCAACAATATTAATAGCGATAATGATCCGATTTGAATGGACCAGAAGTTTCAATACCAATATATTTTGCTTGTTCATCAGTTAGTTTAGTAAGTTTAACGCCAAGTTTTTCTAAATGTAGTGAGGCAACTTTTTCATCTAGATGTTTAGGCAACACATAAACTTTATTTTCATATTTCTCATTATGAATATAAAGTTCCATCTGCGCCAACACCTGATTTGTGAATGAGGCACTCATTACGAAACTTGGATGTCCTGTAGCACAGCCTAAATTCACCAAACGACCCTTAGCAAGAACAATTAAACGTTTGCCGTCAGGGAAAATAACTTCATCGACCTGTGGCTTCACTTCTTCCCATTTATAATTTTCCAAAGCGGCAATTTGAATTTCTGAATCAAAGTGACCAATATTACAAACAATAGCGCGGTCCTTCATTTGACGCATATGATCAAGAGTGATCACACCAAAATTACCCGTACAAGTAACAAATATATCACCACGGCTTGCCGCTTCATCCATAGTGACAACTTCATATCCTTCCATTGCCGCTTGTAAAGCACAAATGGGATCAATTTCCGTTACAAGAACCCGTGCCCCTTGACCGCGTAACGAAGCGGCGGAACCTTTGCCCACATCACCGTATCCAGCAATGACACAAACTTTACCCGCCAGCATAACATCTGTGGCCCGTTTAATACCGTCCACTAAACTTTCACGACAACCATATAAATTATCAAATTTAGATTTAGTAACACTATCATTAACATTAATAGCAGGAACCGTGAGGCGGCCTTCTTTTTCCATTTGATAAAGACGTAAGACCCCTGTGGTTGTTTCTTCTGAAATTCCTCTGATATCGTCAAGAAGTTCAGGGAAATCTTCATATATCATTGCCGTAAGATCACCACCATCATCAAGAATAACATTAGGATGCCAGCCATCAGGCCCGACGATCGTTTCACGGATACACCAATTAAATTCTTCTTCCGTTAAACCCTTCCATGCAAAAACAGGAATATTTACCGCCGCCATAGCCGATGCAGCATGATCCTGAGTTGAGAATATATTGCATGATGACCACCGTACTTCTGCGCCTAAGGCAACCAGGGTTTCCATCAAAACAGCCGTTTGGATTGTCATATGCAAACAGCCGGCAATACGGGCGCCAGAAAGCGGTTTGCTTTTACCAAATTCATCGCGAAGAGCCATCAGACCCGGCATTTCAGTTTCAGCAATATTAATTTCACGTCGGCCCCAGCCAGCGAGGGAAATATCGGCTACTTTATAATCTGTAAATTCAGTCATTGAGGGTATATCCTTTATGGTTTTGTCTTAAATTAA
>CALDNY010000224.1 GCA_937914685.1 uncultured Kordiimonadaceae bacterium | reverse complement strand
TGGTCATTATTTTCTAAATGGATTAAAAATTCTTCATTCTCAACAACAAGATTTCCTGCGAGCAAAACATTACCCTTATGTTTTCCTTGGATCGTATTATTAAGGATTATTTGTGATAAATTTTGGATGTGGGTATGTTCTGTGGCTGCGATAAGATGAGAATAGTTTCTAATGCTATAAATATGAACGCTCAAAGGAATAATGGTGATCAAAAACATTACGTAAAACATTAATGTTTTAAGTTTCATTCTTTTAGAAACTTTAGTATTTAACCCACCTTTAAAAATACTCTTTAACTCCGACATTTAACATTTCACGAATTGCCTGCCATTTTACATATCAAAGGATAATCATTCGTTAAAAACTAAAATTAATTAAAATGCGTTTAGATTGAATAGGAGGGGGGAGATATTTCTTACGAATATTGTTTTACAAAAATTATTTTATCAGCTCACCAAACTATAGTTTTTGCCAGCTTGCTTATTATCCAATCCAAGGTCATTACCGCTTTGATAGGCTTCATTAACCGCTATATTGGACTTATTGCCAAAATTATTAACATCAAAAGGTTTTGTATCAATTGCTTGGTCTGTGTTTTGCTCTTGTGCTTTTTTAAGAAGTTGGTTTCGGGCTTGATTTCGCGCAGTGACCGCAGCCGTAGCCACTTTGATATCCTGCGACGACGGTTTAGCAGGGGCAAGAGCCGCCGCAATAACCACATCAAGTTTGGCTATGGTTGCCTCCGGATCATCTTTGACCGGGCTTGTATCAATTGAAACTTCACCGCCGACCGCATATCTTTTACCGTCAGGGCCAACTTGAAATGAAAAAGAAGCAGAGCTTGCATAAATGCCGCCAGAATTTTTATGAGCTTGTTCATGGGTGCGGACTTCTTGGTCTATTTTTTTTAATTTCTCTACCTGTGTCTTTTGCTCATCCGAAAGCTCAAGTTTTTTGTCTGCCCCAACCACAGCAGCCGCGCCTTGAACGAGGGTTTTCTCCTCAGTCTTGGGCGCAGGACTTGCTTTAGGCACAGCGATTGGCTGCACATGTGTTGAAATCTGCGATATCATGACATTATTTTACACGATATTCACTTAATGAAAAATTAACTATTAGATATTTTTTTATCTTTTTTTTAACTAATAACGATTGGGCATGGCGGGGCTTTGAGCGTCTGTATTGCTGCCTCCGCGACGGAATGATTTTTTTGGTGGATTTTTAAAACGTTGAAAAATCTCTTGTCTTTCTTGAGCATTAAGAGTGTCAATAACTTTAACCATCACTTCTTGCGCGTTTCCAACCAGCGAATGATAACTATTATGATAATCTTTTAAGGCGGTGCTGAGCTTATCTTTATCCAGTGGATCGGTTGCAATAATAGTCATAATAGCGGCTCTTTGTTCCATAATATTATTATATATGGGAATAAGTTGTTCGCGGTTACTTCGCATCGTCATATAAAATTTATGCTTTGCATTACGAGGTAATGGCTCAATCAATTTTGAAATTGAATAATCAAATGCAAGGCGCGTCATGCTAATTTCTTTGGCTTTATGTTGGGAATATACAAATCCAAGTACAAAGAAATTAACCCCAAGAGACAGCAATAAAGCGACACCAATCCAGTTTAATTTCAAAGAAATATCTTTCATTATTCTATATCCTCAGCAAAAATAAATTCTTCCACATCTAAAAGTGCAACGACTTCACTTTGTTCTTGATCCAATAGATCCCGTGCTAGTTCGTCTTCGGCCAACGCCGCGCCGCCCGCACTACCCATATAAAGGCCAAGCACAAAAGCCGCTGTTAACCCTGAAAGTCGCGGCACTAAAAACAAACCCCAATCGCGAATATTTAGCCATAAATTTGTTGATGAAATTTTTGCCTGCTGTTCAACGTTTCTAGGAATTTCCATAATGCTATCTATCAATTCCCTACGGGCATTTAAGCTATGGGATTTGGCATATTCATCTAAATAGTCATTTAATTTATTCATCATCCGATCTCCTTTAAGAGATTATCTTTATCGTCTTGTAAAATATCCGCTAAATTGCGTCTTGCTCTTACTAAATAGGATTCAAGCGCATTCAAACTAACTTCCATCACATCAGCCGCCTCACGGTTTGATAAGCCCTGAAAATAACAGAGCATAATGGCTGTATGTTGCCTTTTCGGCAATTCTTCAAGGGCCCTTTTCACCTGCTTTGAACGTTGATCGACCGCGATCACATTATCAGCACTGATCTCATCGGACGCCATCCTATCCAAAACCTCAACATTTTCCTGAGGCTTTCGCTTACGGCCAACGTCATAGCATAAATTCGTTACCACCCTATAAAACCAAGTCGTAAAACGGGTTTTACGCGATGGGTCCCAACGACTGGCATGTTTCCAAACCCTAATAAACGCCTCTTGCATCACTTCTTCAGCCTCGGCCTTATTGCCCAGTAGCTTATAAGCAAAACCCAAATTCATATTCAAGTGGCGATTGACCAAAATGCCATAAGCCACCTGATCACCCTCACCGATACGTAACATCAAACTTTCATCTGTTAATGTATCTGTTGGCACACGCCACCACCTTTTTTTGTTCCCATTATCACCTTCGTACATAACATTATACGCATATTCGTCATAAAACCTTCAAAAAAAATGATTTGCTTGTGTACTCAATTTATATTTAAGTTAGACTGTAAAAATATATAAAAAGGAACCGCCAATGATCAGACTTTTTTTTCAACATTTTTTAATTATTATATTATTTTCTATTCCCGTTAACAGCCTAAACGCAAAGGAAAAAACAGAAAATATTATATTAATCACATTGGACGGCATGCGCTGGCAGGAAGTCTTCCAAGGGGTGGATAATAGATATTTTGACCAGTCTGACTATATTGTTTACAAAAAAACCCATGATCAGTTTAAGGAAAAATACTGGCGCGATGATGTTAATGAAAGACGCAAAGTATTATTCCCTTTCCTCTGGAATGTGATCGCTAAAGAAGGGCAAATATACGGCAACCGCGAAAAAGGCAGTAATGCCAATATGACCAATGAAATTCATTATTCCTATCCTGGATATAGTGAAATTCTCACCGGCGTCGCGGAACCTACCATTGTTAATAACGATGAAATCTTAAATCCAAACTGGACTTTTTTCGAATGGATGGAAAAGAAGCAAAATTACAAAGGTAAAACCGCCGCCTTTGCCTCTTGGGATGTATTTCCTTATATTTTCAATGTAGGACGCAGTGATATATTTACCAATTTTGGTTTTGAGAAAATGGACATTCTGCCTGATAATGAGAATATTCAAACAGTCAATAAGATACAAGACGACATTCCCATTCCATGGGATTCTGTGAGATTTGATTTTTACACATTCACTTATGCCTTTGAATATTTAAAGGAAAAACGACCTAAAGCCTTATTCATTTCATTTGGTGAAACTGATGATTTTGCCCATGACGGACAATATGATCGCTATATAAATTCCGCTCAAAAAACAGATGAATTCATTAGTCGCATCTGGAACTGGGTGCAAAATGATCCAGAATATAAAGACAAAACCACCCTGCTTATCACCACTGACCATGGTCGTGGTTATGTTGAATTAGAAGATTGGAAATCCCATGGCAACATGTGGGAATTCAGTGACGATAAAACTGACCAAGCAATCTGGATGGCCGTTATTGGTCCCGACACGCCCGCTTTAGGTGAAATGAAAAACACGCCTGATGTGAAGCAAAATCAAATCGCCAAAACATTGATGAAAATTTTAGGCTTTGATTATAAATCGTCTAACGAAACCCTTAAAGCCGGTAAAGTAATCAAAACAATGATCAAATAAGATCAAGAAGAAATAGTTCGTTTTTTAAAAGCAAAAACCACCATAATGATCATTAGGGTGCAAAAATAAACTGTTGATATGGCACTTTTTGTAATAGTAAAAATATTAGCCGCCGCTGCGGAAAATTGATTAAGTTCAGGGTAACTATAAAGCATTGAAATTATTGTAATATTTTCCATATAATCGGCTAAACCCGCCATAATGGGTAAAAAGCATAAATAGAATAAACCAGTGTTTATTTTACCAAGTTTATTGAGAAAATAACCCGTAATCAAACAATAGCTTAAGCCGAATAAAAAGGGATAAAACATATCTATAGGAATTTGATTATAAAGATAAACCGCGCGCCCCTCTTGGCCCAGTGCCTCAAAAAGAGCCCTGATATAATCCGCACTATAACCCGTCGGCATCACGTCCAATAATTCCATTCCATTGGCATAGGCCATAGTTTTTGGAATAGTGATCATCAACATCACTGCCAACACTATATTCGCCAGCACAAATAAAAGCAAAACTTTACCGCCGCTTAAATTCTTAATGATCCATTGTTTCATAGGAGGCCTCTATTATTCGACAGTCCAAGTGCGTCCCTGCCTGAGCAATGCATTAAAGTCTGGCTTTTTACCTTTTTTGGCCTTGTTCATTTGTTCATGAACCGCATCATCATAGCTTTGGGTAGGATTACAATAAATCACACCGCAAACCACTGGAAAATCTGGGGCCGTTAGCTCAACAAGCATTTGTGCCATCAATTTATTAGTTTCATCATGGATTAAAATATCCGCTTCGGTGATACCATTTTCACCAATGATCACCACTTCTAAGGCGAAATTCTCCTTGTCAAAATGAAGCCCTTTATCTTTGTCCGTGCCAAAAATCATCGCTTGGCCATGTTCAACATGAATTTGCGTATTGGCGGCTTGCTTTTTTAAGGTAAAATGCTCAAACGTTTTATCGTTATAAACGATGCAATTTTGGTAAATTTCAATGAAAGACGCACCAATATGATCTCTAGCCCGCTCTAAAGTATGAGGCAACGCTTTAAGTGCCGTATCAATGCCGCGAGCCACAAAACGCGCCCCCGCACCAATGGCAAAAGAACAAGGGTTTAACGGCAAATCAACAGAACCAAACGGCGTTGACGGTGATTTTGTTCCCTGTTTTGATGTGGGTGAATATTGGCCTTTGGTCAGACCGTAAATTTCATTATTAAACAGCATTATTTGCATATTGACATTACGGCGAAGCACATGAAGCATATGATTACCGCCAATACTAAGTCCGTCGCCGTCGCCGGTCACTAACCAAACATCTAATTTAGGATTGGCAAGTTTTACCCCAGTTGCCACCGCAGGAGCGCGACCATGGATCGTATGAAAGCCGTAGGTTTCAACATAATAAGGAAAGCGTGACGAGCAGCCAATACCAGAAACAAAAACCGTATTTTCTGGCGTTGAACCAATATTAGCCAAGGTCATTTGCACAGCTTTAAGAATAGCATAATCACCGCAGCCCGGGCACCAACGCACTTCTTGGTCAGTTTCAAAATCTTTAAAGCTCAAAGGTTGTTTATTCATTTGTCCGCTCCTACTTGTTGACGGATACAGTCTAATATTTCAGAAATTTTAAAGGGCTGTCCTGTTACTTTGGTCAGCGAATATGCATCAAGCAAATATTGTGACCTTAATAAAACATTCATTTGTCCCATATTCATTTCGGCAATGATCACTTTATCGAAACTATTCAATATTTCTTCTAAGTTAGGTGGCAAGGGCCAAATATTTCCAATATGAACGTGGGAAGCGTCAATTCCCTCTTTTCGGGCGCGCCTTACCGCTTGGTGAATAGAGCCACGGGTTGATCCCCACCCGACCACGGCAATTTTACCGCCGGCATTACCCAATTCCACTGTTTGTTTTGCAATATCATTGGCAATACCAGCGATTTTTGCAGCGCGAACATTGCTCATTTTTTGATGATTATCCGCATCATATGAAATATGGCCGGTGTCATAATCTTTTTCAATGCCGCCAATACGGTGCAGTAATTCCGGCGTTCCCGGCTTTGCCCAAACCCGCGCCAATGTTTTTGGATCACGTTTAAAGGGATAAAACCCTTTTGGATCAGTACAATATTGAACAGGAAATTTTTCAAACGTATTAATATCAGGAATTTTCCATGGCTCGGACGCATTACCGATATAACCATCAGACAAGAGCATAACAGGGGTCATATATTTAATAGCAAGTCGCACCGCTTCTATCCCCACTTTAAAGCAATCCTGCGGCGTTGAGGCGGCAAGAACAACAATAGGCGCGTCGCCATTTCGCCCCCAAACCGCCTGATATAAATCCGACTGTTCGGTTTTTGTCGGCAGTCCCGTTGAGGGGCCCGCGCGCTGAACATCAACAATCACCAACGGCAATTCCGTACTAATAGCAAGGCCAATAGCCTCTGTTTTAAGGGCAATGCCGGGGCCAGAACTTGATGTGATACCAAGTTTGCCTGCAAATGACGCGCCAATAGCACCGCAAACGGCGGCTATTTCATCTTCGGCTTGAAAGGTCATAACACCGAATTCTTTAAGACCACTAAGCGTATGCAATAAGGCCGAGGCCGGTGTAATCGGATAAGTGCCAAGCATAATGTCAATTTCTGCCAATTCCGACCCCGCGACCAACCCCCACGCAAGAGCCTGATTACCGTTAATCGTGCTATATTCACCAGTTTCTTCTTCGGTATGTTTTCTCACGATATAACGGTGAAGATTGCTTGATACTTCGGCGGTCTCCCCATAGGCATGACCCGCATTAAGGGCGCAAATATTAGCCAACGCCACATCGGGAATTTTAACAAATTTCTGTTCTAACCAATCGGTAATAGGTTTTCTAGGTCGGCCAAACATCCACAGAACCAAACCAAGTGTCCACATATTTTTACAGCGCAAGGCGTCTTTTTTACCAAGGCCCGTCTCTTTAACTGCTTCCAATGTCATTTTAGTAATATCAAGTTTTTGAACTTGAAAATCACTTAAACTGTCATTCTCTAGCGGATTTTCACTATAGCCTGCTTTATGAAGATTGCGTTCATTAAACGATCCTTCATCAACAACAATGAGCCCACCTTTACGAAGGCCCGATAAACTGACCTTTAAAGCGGCAGGGTTCATGGCCACAAGAACATCAGGTTCGTCGCCTGCTGTCGATATTTCCACAGAACCAAAATTAATCTGAAAGGCTGACACGCCAAAAGTAGTGCCAACAGGGGCGCGAATTTCAGCAGGGAAATCAGGAAACGTCGCAAAGTCGCTCCCCTCTAGCGCGGTTACAACGGAAAATTGGTTACCGGTTAACTGCATTCCGTCGCCACTATCACCGGCAAATCTTACACATACTGAATCTAATTCTTCGAAATCTTGTGCGTCTGTTTGCACATTCATTGCCTGGTCCTTAACTTATTAAAAACAACATTGCTGATAAATTTTAATTTCATATCATCTTATTATATATATAGGTAAATATCGTGATATACAAAGGAAACAATATAGTTTTTATGCTTTTGATATAATGTAATTTCACTGATAATCTTTTGACCTTAATCTATGATGTTAATGACCGTAAAAACCAATGATCCGACAAAGTGAATCCTATGTCTCAAAGCGTCAATAATCAAAAAATATCCCGTCATATGTGGCAGATCGCCGTGCCGTCAATCTTGGCAAACCTATCAACGCCGCTGCTTGGTTTATCGGACAGTTTCATCATGGGTCATTTACCCCACGAAATGTATCTGGCCGCTGTTGCCCTTGGCGCTATGTTTTTTAGCATTCTTTATAACGGGGTTAATTTCCTACGGATGGGAACCACTGGATTAGCGGCCCAAGCCCATGGTCGCGGCGATGAACTTTCCCTTAATCAGCTTTTCATTCGCGGCTGCATTAGCGCCTTTGTCATTGGCTTGTTATTTGTCGGACTTCAGTCATTTTTAAGCGCCGGGTTTTTCTATTTTATCAAGGCGGAACAATCAGTTATAGACCTCGCCCATCAATATTTTTCCATTCGTATTTGGGGCGCGCCTTTTGCATTGATGAATTATGTGGCCGCAGGTTGGTTGCTAGGCATGGGTCGGGCCAAGGATGTGCTTTATATTCATCTTTATATGAACATCAGCAATATTTTGCTTAATTTTCTGTTTGTTTATGGCTTTGACATGACGGCGGACGGGGTTGCACTTGGCACTTTATTATCGGAAAGCTCGTCTTTTATCCTCTGCATTTATTTGGTAATGAGGCGCAGCAAACTGCATTTTAAAATACCGTTATTTGACGCCCAAGTGCTTGATAAAATCATTGATGGGCCCGCTTTTAAAAAGCTCTTTAGCCTTAACCGTGATATTTTCATTCGTACTCTGTGCTTAACATTAACGTTGGCAAGTTTTATTCTTCTAGGCACTCGTTTTGGTACGGAAATATTAGCCGCCAATGCGGTTTTGATGAATTTACAAAATCTTACCGCTTACGGCCTCGACGGATTTGCCCAAGCGGCAGAGGTTTTAGTCGGTAAAGAAATCGGCCGAAAATCAAAACAAAATTTACGAGCCGCCGTTATAGTTTCCAGCAAATGGGCGATCTATACTGCTGTCGCCTTTAGCGGGTTTTATTGGATTTTTGGCGAAATGCTAATCAATGGCCTGACCAATATCGAAACGATCCGCACCATATCATCGGATTATCTAATCTGGGTCATTATCTTGCCTTTGCTGTCCATCTGGAGTTTTCAATTAGACGGCATTTTCATCGGAGCTACCGCTGGTAGTCACATGCGCAATGGTATGATTATTTCAACCCTCTGTTACATCCTGTGTATCTTTATTTTCTTACCGTTATGGGGCAACCACGGCCTATGGTTTTCCTACGCGATATTCCTAATCATGCGCGCCTTAACATTGGTCTTTAAATACCCAGAAGTGGAAAAACGCGCCCTTTAACAAACCTTGATTTTTTAAATTTTCAACTTATAGTTATTAAAATAAAATAGGAGGGGCCATATGTTAAAAAATATTTTCTATATCATTTGTATCTCACTTATATCCCAGTTGGCTCATGCCGATGAGGCGACGGATAAAGCTGAGTTTAAAAAACTATATGCCGAATTTAATGATTTATATGCCAACTCCGAAGCCATAGACCCAATCATTGTGGTTGCGGAACAACTTTATGATCTTGCCCCCATAGTTTACGGAAAAAATTCCAAGACCCACGGCGTGGTTACCTAT
>CALDNY010000223.1 GCA_937914685.1 uncultured Kordiimonadaceae bacterium | reverse complement strand
ATAGAAATCTGATCCTGTGAATATGCTAATTCTGTAAGAAATAAAAATGAAAAAATACAAAAAACCAGTTTATACATTAAAAAGTCCCCACTTATTATTAATTATAGATAAACTATTTTAACCATAACATAATAAATAGATGAACCAATTAATATTCTACTATCCCTTTTTTCTCTCTCCTTCAATCAACGCCCTTTTGCGCTCTAGCCCCCAACGATAACCGCCGAGCGAGCCATTCGCGCGTAAGATCCGATGACAGGGGATCAACACGCCAATGTTATTACGACCATTAGCCGAGGCCACGGCGCGGACGGCGCGCGGTTCGCCCATTCGGGTTGCTTGCTCTTTATAGCTTAGAAGCTCGCCTTCTTTAACGCTCATCAAAAACCGCCAAACACGAATTTGAAAGGCGGTACCATTTAAATGGAGCGGAATATCAGGCTTTGTCGCGCCGTGGGATATATGATCATTCAAGGCGTCAATCCAATTGGATAACGCGCTTGAAGGCTTTGTTTGATTGAATATTGCGTGGGGATATTCTTGAGTTAAATGCTCAATTAATTCTTTTTCGCTATCCCCAAAATGAACCAAACAAACACCACGGTCAGTTGCGGCCATAATGATCAGCCCCAAAGCACATTGGCGAATAGCATAAGATATTTCCTCGCCCTTGCCGCCGGCGCGATAGGCGGCGGGGGTCATGCCGATACGACCATCAATCTGTTCATAAATGCGACTGGTTGAACCAAAACCCGCTTCATAGATCGCCCCCGAAATATCATCGCCGTCTTTTAAGGCCGCCTTAAAATTCTTTAAACGCAAGCCATTTTGATATTGTTTTGGGCTAACACCATAAGCCGCTTTAAATTTACGTTGAATATGATGGGGGCTAAGATTTGAAATTTTTGCTAAATCATCAAGGGTAATTTTCTGATCAGCGCGATTTTCAATGAAACTGGCGATTTCAAGCAATCTATCACCCTGACCAGGCTTGCATTTTTTACAGGCGCGAAGCCCTGCTTTTTGCGCCTGTTCAATAGTTTCAAAAAACCGCATATTTTCAGGAAGCGCAGGGCGCGACGGACAAGAAGGCTTACAATAAACCCCCGTCGTCATTACCCCATAATAAAATTTACCGTCAAAGTTGGCGTTGCGTTCTTTAACCGCAGTTAAATATTGATCAGACATCGAAAAGCTCCATATAAATTAATAATATGGCCATTTTACCAAAATTGAAAACTCAATCGTTCCGAATATTGTTATCAATCTTTATATTTTATAAGGCATTATTTTTGATAAGTCACTTTACCGTCAACAATGGTCATAACAGTTTGACTGTCCATAATCTCTATCGGTTCTATGGTCATCCAGTCCTTATCAAAGACGTTAAAGTCTGCTTTTTTGCCCACTTGGATCGACCCTCTGATATCTTCTTGAAAGGCGGCGTAGGCAGCGGATAATGTCATAATTTTCAAGGCTTGCTCGCGGGAAACTTTTTCTTCCACGTGCCAATCCGGGGTCGAAAAGCCGTTAAAGTCGGTTCGGGCAATCAAAGAGAAAAACTCAACCCGAGGATCGCCCACTTCAACTGGTGCATCTGTTCCTGCGGTTAAATGAGCCCCTTTATCCATTAATGTCTTCCATAAATAGGCATATTTTAAGCGTTCTGAACCAATTCGGTCTGGGGCAAAATACAAATCGCCTTTAACGGTCGATGCTTCAATCACAGCAATGACACCAAGCTTTGCTAAGCGATCTTGATCATCAGGATGGATGATTTGTGCATGTTCGATGCGCCAACGCGGGTCATTCGCTTCTGGAACCGCTTTAAAGGCCTCTTCATATAAATCAAGAACGTAACGATTGGTATAATCACCAATGGCATGGGTTTCAATTTGAACGCCTTTTTTAAGGGCCTCAATCATCACCGGCAACGCATCGTCACGGTTGATCAATAACGTACCCGACCCTCCCACATCGTCATAGGGGGCGAGTAATGCCGCACCGCGCGATCCCAAGGCGCCATCACCAAAATATTTAATGGCGCGTACATCAATCATATTATCGGTGGAAATTTCAACACCACGTTCTAATAGTTTAGCCCCTTCAACCCCTGAAAGAACTGAATAATAAACCCGATTTTTTAAATTACCCTCAGCATGAATTTCTTTTAAAATATCAAGATCAGCGTAATTGCCCCCTGCTTCCTGAACTTGAGCCCAGCCCATTCTTGACATAAAATCTAACCCTGCTTGCAAAGATTTTTTATCTTCTTCGCGACTTGTCGCGGGAATATGACTGCGGATCAGCGTCATGGCATTATCAACAAAAATCCCCGTTGGCTCGCCCATAGCATCGCGGATAATACTGCCTCCCTCTGGGTCTGGCGTATCACGGTTAATGCCAGCAATTTCCATGGCCTTGGAATTAACCAGAATTGAATGTTCGCCAGCGCGGCTAACGACAACTGGTTTATTGGCCGAAAAGCCATCAATATCCGCTTTATTGGGAAATCTTTTTTCTGGCCATTTTTTTTCGATCCAGCCCCGCCCTAATACCCAATCACCGTCTTTTACATTATCAGCGTACGCTTTAATTTTTGCGACAACACTTGTCAGGTCATCAAGTCCTTGAAGGTTTAGCCCTCTTTCGCGTTCACCAACCCATTTAAGATGGACGTGAGCGTCGGTCAAACCGGGATAAACGAACTTACCCGTCATATCCAAAATAGTGGTATTGTCCCCTATATAACGCTCGACATCATCATTTGAGCCGACAAAAATAATTTTATCGTTGCTGACCGCCACAGCTTCGGCCTTATTCTGCATTTCATTAACAGTATAGATGGTAGCATTTTTAAGCACCAGATCAGCGTTAAGGTCTCCGTCGGCTTGGCGATAAAAGAAAGTGACATAAATGGCAACAACCAAAATGATTGCAATAATAAGTTTACTTTTCATTTGATATTTTCTCATTAGATTTTTTAAGTTTTAATGTAATCAACAATAAACGGATAGCTACCTTCTATTGTTGTTCTTTATGTTACGCAGATTAATAGGATCTATAAAACATGCAAGAAAAATTCAATTGGAATAGTTTAAATCACCACCTTTTAGAACACGGCTTTGTCAAAACAGAGCCGCTTTTATCCCCTATGCAATGCCAATCCCTGATTGATGGTTATGATGATGACATTTACCGCAGCACCATTGATATGCAGCGTTATAATTTTGGTCGAGGGCAATATAAGTATTTTCATTATCCCCACCCCCCTTTAATTGGAAAGCTTAGAGAATATTTTTATTCAAACTTATTAATAACCGCCCGTGAGTGGGCCCAGCGTTTAAAAATAGATCAAAACTTGCCAGACCATCATCAGGATTATTTAAAACTGTGCCAAACACATCAGCAACACCGCCCCACGCCCCTAATCTTAAAATATGGGCCAGAGGATTATAACTGCCTGCATCAGGATTTATACGGCCCAATTCATTTCCCCTATCAAGCGGCGATTATGCTCAGCGATCAAAAACAATATAATGGCGGCGAATTTACCTTGGTCGAACAAAGGCCGCGCCAGCAATCCGTGGCCCATGTCCAAACCCTAAAACAAGGCCAAGCGATAATTTTTGCCGTAAATGAATTTCCAAAACAGGGAAAAAAAGGCTATTATAGAGCCAAATTACGTCACGGCGTCAGCAAAATAACACGCGGCAACCGTCATACATTGGGAATCATACTTCATGATGCAAAATGATCTTTTTTCAAAGAGTGAGCCAAAAATAGAAGCCCTCTGCGACGGCGTTTATTTATTACGCCAATTTATTGAACCCGAACTATTTTATAATCAGATCATGAAAATGGCTAAAATATCTCCTTTTCGTCGCATGATGACACCGGGCGGTAAAATTATGAATATTGCCATCACCAATTCAGGCGATGTGGGCTGGTATAGTGACCGCAAAGGCTACCGTTATCTGCCCCTTGATCCCTTAAACGCTAAACCATGGCCGCCGCTTGCAGATTTTATGATAAAAGCTGCAAAACAAGCCGCACAAAAAGCGGGATTTAAAAATTATAATCCTGATACTTGCCTAATAAATTGTTATCAAACAGGCGACCGACTGACCCCACATCAAGATAAAAACGAGCAAGATTTTAGCCAGCCGATTGTTTCAATGTCCCTTGGACTCTCTGCTATTTTTCAGCTTTATGAGGAAGTTCGCGGCGGCAAGCCTAAAAATATTCTTCTTGATAATGGCGATGTATTGGTTTTTGGCGGCCCTGCGCGGCGATATTTTCACGCGGTTAAAAAACTGGAAAAAGACAATCACACTTTGACTGGATCAAAGCGGTACAATTTAACCTTTAGAAAAGCATTGTAATTTTAAAACGGTCTTAATTTAAGTTAATTTTAATATTAATATATGATACTCTGATGATCATAATCTTGGGACATCAATTGCACAAAATAATATATATTATAGTAAATATTATCGTCATAAGTTTCACTTTGCCCTCATTCGCTGGACAAGAAAGTGAGCCTATCGGCTATCTGCAAGCTCTTGATACGTCAGGCGCAAAATGGAGCCTTGGCTTCGGCGCCATGGTTAGAAACTCCCCTTTTAAAGGCGAGAAAATAACGGTTCTCCCTTTTCCGATCGTTGATTATTCCAGTAAAACATTTTTCTTTCGCGAATTAAAAGCAGGCTATCATATTGTTAAGGTCAAAAATCCACGTCAAGGCGGGTTTTTTGTCGATGGTTTTATCAGTGCGCGGATAAGACCGGGATCTGAACGTAAAAAATTCACCTCTGATATTGGCCTTCGCACAGGGTATCAACTTCCATTGGGCGCGATTAGCTTTACCCTACTCCAAGATGCGACAAACACGTCAAACGGGCAAGAATTAAGCGCGTCTTATACTTTTACATTTGTCACCAAAAATAAAAAAATGTTCTTCATTCCTCAATTATCTATATCTTGGCAAAGTCGCAAGATGGCCGATTATCTTTGGGGGATTGATCAAAAGACTAGCCAAAAAATGATCGCCAACAATGAACCCGTGATCCTTTTCCCTTACACCATTAACAAATCAGTGATTAACTTCAGCGCAGGTTTCACCAATGTTTATAAATTCAATGATCACTGGAGTAGCCTGATCAGCGCCAAAGCCGCCATGCTAGACGGTAAAATCAAACTCAATCCCGCCATAGAGCGTGATTATGATTATTCCTTCGTGGTTGGGGCAACCTATACATTTTAATTTATTTAATTCATCTTGCAAATAAAGTTACATAATTATAAAAGTCTTTTATGCATATTGCCCTTTATCAACCTGATATTCCGCCTAATACTGGCACCATCATTCGGATGGGGGCTTGTCTTGATGTTCGTGTCCATATTATTGAGCCGTGCGGCTTTGCTTTTGGCGAAAAATCGTTTCGTCGCGCCGGCATGGATTATATTGATCAAAGCAAAATTACCCGTCACCAAACTTGGCAAGATTTTTTAGACGCCATGTCAGATCATCGCATCATCCTGCTTTCGACAAAATCAACACAAAGCTATCTCGACTTTGAATTTAAGGACGATGATATTCTGCTTTTGGGTCGTGAAACTGCAGGAGTTCCTGATGATGTTCATCAACGCGCCGACCACCGCGTCATCATTCCCATGACCCCCACCACAAGATCATTGAATATTGCCCTTTCTGCCGCTATGGTTTTGGGTGAAGCCTTACGGCAAACCAATCAATTTCCAGAAATGATAAAATGACCATAGAACAACAAAAAGAAACAGCTCAAAATTGGTTCGAACAACTACGCACAAGCATCTGTGAGAATTTTGAAGCCATTGAAAATGATTATCAGGGAATTTACAGTGACCGCGAGCCGGGAAAATTTACCCGAAAACAGTGGTTTCGCGATGATGACCCTGCCAAAGGCGGCGGCATCATGGCCAAAATGAAAGGCCGCGTATTTGAAAAAGTTGGCGTTAACGTATCAACTGTTCACGGTGAATTTTCACCTGAGTTCGCCGCACAAATCCCCGGCGCGGATAAAGACCCGCGCTTTTGGGCCAGCGGCGTTTCCTTAGTGGCTCATATGCATAATCCGTGTGTGCCTGCCGTTCATATGAATACTCGACATATTATCACTACCCGCGGTTGGTTTGGCGGCGGTGCTGATTTAAATTCGGCGTTGCCAAATAAAAGTGACACCCAAGCTTTTCACGGCGCCTTACAAGAAGCCTGTGATAAACACGGCGATGATTATTATGATAAATTTAAAAAATGGTGCGACGAATATTTTTACGTCCCTCACCGTAATCGCGCCCGCGGCGAAGGCGGTATTTTTTATGATCAACTCAATAGCGGTGATTGGGACGCTGATTTTGCCTTTACCCAAGACGTCGGACGCGCTTTTAATGATATATATCCCCAACTTGTACGCCAACATATGAATGATCAATGGACAGCGGACCAACGAGAGGAGCTGTTATATTACCGTGGATTATATGCGGAATTTAACCTTGTTTATGATCGCGGCACTTCTTTTGGCCTTAAAACTGGCGGCAATGTGGAAGCCATCCTAATGTCATTACCGCCAGAAGCCAAATGGAAGTAATTTCAAAACATGGACTGGTCAAAATTTGAACAACACCTCAAGCAAGAAATTCAAAATATCGGCGGACGCTATATTTGGACGGACGTTCTGCTTAAAGGCGATCATCATGTGCAAAAAAACATCAAATCAGGTCAATATCGACTTTTAGATGGGGCGCGAAAAACCCTTTACAAAGGTAGTTTAGAACAGTGTAAAGCTGAGATTTCAAAAATTGATGATCCCTTTGAAACTGAACATCTGGTTCTGCTTATTCACGGCCTTGGTCGCCACGCTGGTATCATGGATAAACCGAAAATGGCTTTGCGAAATGCCGGCTTTAGCGCTCATAGTTTAAATTATGCCACACTGTTTGAAGACATCAGTCACCACGGCGATCATTTTGAGCATCTGATTAATAATTTACAAGGCATCAAAAAAATATCCTTTGTCACTCACAGCTTAGGGGGGCTAGTCGCACGGGAAATATTAAAACGTCACACCAAATGGAATGATATTGAGGCTTATAAATTAGTGATGATGGGCACACCCAATAAGGGGGCGCAAATTGCCGAATTTTTAAACCGTCTTAAGGCTTATCAAATTATCGCGGGTCCATCTGGTCAAGATGTGCGGCCCTTACAAAAATTAAAAGAGCTACCAGAACCCACCATTCTCACCCTTGTCATTGCCGGCGGTCGCGACAATGATACGGGTTATAATCCCCTTCTAAAAGGCGATAATGATGGTATCGTCAGTGTTGACGAAACCAGATTAGACTGCCCCCATCAATTTAAATTGGTTCATTCAATCCACACCACCATGATGGACCATAAAGAAGCCATCGAGGCCACCGTCAATTTTCTACTTCAGTAAAATCACTTTCAATCCAATTGGTTTCAAGGCGCTTTAATTCTGCGCCCATCTCTCGACCTTCTTTAACCCCACGGGCCAACATATCTTTACCGCTTAGGGGGAATTGTGGAATTTTATAAACCTTAATATAAGCGAGAAGAGTTTCAGTCAATGTGCCGGCGCGGCATAATTTATGAATGACGATTTTTTTGCCGTACTGATAAAGCAGTTTACGTATATTAGTTTCTGCAATGGAAAAATCACCCTCAGTGGCGCAATAATGGTTTAATGTTTTTGTTTGCCCGTTTGATAATTTTAAATCATCAGCCACCGTGTTAATGATCACTGGTGCGTGCGGTAATAAACAGGATAATCGACCAATGACATCACATAAGCCGAATTTATTTTCCTGCTTTAAAAAATTCATTAATTGATCAAGAGGTTGATGCTGGGGGATTATTATTTTCAATAGCCCATTCTGGTCCATCAGTTTGATGATTTCCCCTTGATTATCAGAGCCAAGAATTTTACGAAATTCCTGCCAAATGCGCTCTCCTGAAAGAATATTGATCATATCTTTTAACGCAAGACACGCTAGCAAGCCTTCGCTGTCTATTTCACTGACATCAATTTGAGAGTTGAAACGCAAAAACCGTAAAATACGTAGCGCATCTTCGCGAATTCTTTGTTGTGGCTCGCCAATGAACCGCACTCGTTTATTTTTTATGTCATCAAGCCCCCCTAAAGGGTCATCAATCGAGCCGTCCATATTTAGATAAAGACCATTGATGGTAAAATCACGCCGCTGCGCGTCCTCAAGCCAATCACCAGTAAAGGCCACATTGGCCCACCGTCCATCATGGTCAACATCACGGCGTAACGTCGTTATTTGATAAGGCTTACCTTTTAAAATAGCCGTAACAGTGCCATATTTTATCCCTGTTGCAATGACCTTAATATTTGCCTTATGAAGCAAATCCATAGTCATTTCTGGAGCTAGTTTTACGGCAATATCAATATCATTTATTTCTCTTTGAAGCTCTGACATATCATCTGAAAAATGATTAAACAAAGCATCACGAACCGCCCCGCCCACAATCTTGGCATTAACGCCGTTTTGATTTAAAACATCCATCAAATGAATAAGGTGTGGTGATTTTAACCATTGTTGATGTGATAAATTAATGTTCAGCATTGACATTTTCATTGACCAGATTTGCAAAACGCACAAGCATCGCCGCCGTGGCACCCCAAATTCTATAGTGTTCATGTGGAAACACATAATAATGACGTGTTTCCCCCTTCCACAGTATACTTTCAATGACATGATTTTTCTCATCTAAAATATACTCGAGCGACACTTCAAATATCTCCTCTACTTCGGCGGCCTGCGCGATCATTTGAAAATCTGGGTCAACAAAGCCTACTACTGGGCTGACACTATAGCCTGTCACGGTTTCATAATCTTCCATGGCTCCCACTATTTCTATATTATTTTTTGGCAGGTTAATTTCTTCGTGCGCTTCACGCAGAGCCGTATCCATTGCATGATGATCCTGATCATCACAACGTCCACCAGGGAAGCTCACTTGACCGCCATGGCTTTTTAATTCTTTTGACCTTTTAGTCAGTAAAATTGAAAACTCACT
>CALDNY010000222.1 GCA_937914685.1 uncultured Kordiimonadaceae bacterium | reverse complement strand
ATGAAAGAATATTATGAAATACATTAGTTTAATCATTGCCTTTATTATTCTTGGCCTACAATCCGCACCGGCACAAAATACTTTTAAACCTGCCGAAAGAGTTTATAAAAGAACCAATGACTATATTAAAGAGGCTTTTGTTGACGTCGAACCTGAGAAAAATTCTATTTGGGTTTATGGCGCACTACGTGATGATATAAATGATATTCTTAATAACGCGGAAAAACCACCGGTACGCTACCGATATTGGAAGGCAGGCAATAGAACCGTTTGGGTTTTGGAAAGCCTCGCCCGCACCATGATGATCACGACGGGCGTCACCGTTGAAAATGATGCTATCGAAGATATCAGCGTCCTCATCTACCGTGAAAGCCGGGGCGCAGAAATCCAAAATCGCAGCCACCGCAGCCAATTTTACGGCGCGAAACTTGATAAAAATAATGATTTAGATAAACCTATTAACGGCATTTCTGGATCGACCTTATCTGCTAATTCCATGAAACGCATGGGTCGTATGGCTCTTGTCTTACATAAAGCCGTTATGGCGACTGAAGATTAAAAAATGAATATTAACAGCTAATATTAGCTAGGAAAATAATTGACCCTACTCCAAATTTTCGTCCTCGCCATTGTTCAGGGTATAACAGAGTTTTTACCCATCAGCTCCTCAGGTCACCTAATTTTGGTGCCAGAATTGACCAACTGGCCTGATCAGGGGATCATGATGGATATTGGTGTTCATGTGGGGACGTTACTGGCCGTAATACTCTATTTTCGTAAAGATGTATGGCGCATGTTTCATGCATTCGGTCAAATGTTACTTCTGCGTGAAGAGTTTAATGAAAAAGAACGCCACTTAATGCTCGCAGTGCTCATATCCACCGTTCCCATTGTCATATTTGGCGACATAGCCTCAAATTTTGGATTAACAGATTTATGGCGTTCCATAGAAGTCGTGGGCTGGGCCTCTATTATATTTGGCATACTTCTTTATTATTTTGATACAAAATCACCGATCATTTTGAGCATTTCAAACTTACGTTTTGGCCACGCTTTAATTATCGGTTTAGCTCAAGTGCTCGCCTTAATTCCGGGAACAAGCCGTTCTGGTATAACCATGACCGCGGCGCGCGGATTAGGCTTTAAAAGAGTGGACGCAGCCCGTTTTTCAATGCTTCTGTCGATACCGACCATTATTGCCGCCGCCGCCTTTGAAATTACTCATTTAAATAAAGCAGAACATATCATATCAATGTCTGATTTATTATGGGGTGCCTCGTTATCATTCATTTCGGCTCTTATCGCCATCAGTCTTATGATGAAATGGCTACAGCGCGCCTCGATGACCCCTTTTGTCCTTTATAGAATAATTCTCGGGATTGGATTATTGTATCTGGTTTATCAATAAGGTTATTTTTTAAGCCATTCAATAAAACCAATAGTAGATGCGATCATCCGCTCTCTTGGCGTTTCAAGAAGCGAAGCATGATCCCCACCAGCCAATACTACCCATTGCTTATTAGGATTTGCAAAATGTGAAAACGCTTTTGCATGCATATCAGTATGAGCGAGCGGATCAAATTCACCTTGCATCAATAAAACGGGCATGGTCACTTTTGTGGCGTCCAATTGGTTATATTGATGTTGGTTATTCCAATCAGCACGAACCGGGTCCGCTTTTAACGCCTGCTTTACATATTGATCAATGGCATTTTGGCTGATAGAGCCTTCAACAATAAAATCTTCCGCTGCGGCTTTTGCCGTTGTTGGAATGCGTGGTGGCGCGCTTGTTTGATTATCTTCGGGATAAACAAAGCCAAGCGTCAAGGGATAACCAAATAATGTAAGGCTTTCTATATAATCAGGATATAGTTGCGCCGTTAATTGGCCAATCATTGAGCCCATTGACCAGCCCCATAAATGTGTTTTTTCACCGTTTTTCTCATAAAGCCATTTTAGGACGATTGAAACATCTTTGGCCGCGCGGTTTGGTGTATTCCAAAGTGTCTGATCACGCGGTGTCGCGCCGTAACCACGGGCGTCCATGGCCCAGACACTATACCCCATCTCGTTAAATCCATCCATTAAGGACTTTTCTTCACCATTTACCTGTAAATCAAAATCAGGCAGCGAACTCCATGTTCTTCCGTGGTGCAGAAGAATATAACCTTTGGGATTTTTAACTGACTTTTCCCAGACCGCTATGGGGTGACCATCAGCGAGCACCATATGTTTACTCGCATATTCCCCGGCAAAGCTTGT
>CALDNY010000221.1 GCA_937914685.1 uncultured Kordiimonadaceae bacterium | reverse complement strand
TAGACCTCTTAATTTAAGTAAAATATATATGGATTTTTGAGTGTCTGCGTGGCACCCAAAGCGGTCATTCGTAATAATGTGAAAAAGATGTATTTGGCCTTAAAAAGGGGCCTCTTAAATAACTTTTCCCGGCCCTGTTTCTGTGATGGGTAAGTCTCTAAGATAAAGCTTTGCTTCTTTTTGATCTAATCCGCGGGCGTATTGATGGCCCGCATATACTGCATGTACCAATGCACCCGGCGCATGGGCGTCGCCGATTATATCAACGGATTTTATGCCCGCTTCACTCAACGCATCTGGCTGGCTTATCAATGTCTGATAGAGGCTATTATTCGGCGCACGGTGGCCGACGATAACGATTGATTTAGCCTTAATTTCACTTTCTTTATTTGTGAAAACATCTTTCATAATTGCTATGTCGTTATTCTTGTCGGTCAGTAGAGTTTGTGTCGTAACATCAATATGTTTTTCTTCTAATCTCTGGTAAATTAGAGGTAGTTCGTTGGTCATTAGCGTCCAAGCGGAAGCATGTCCCGCCGGAGTTGCATAAGAAACATCACATCCTTGATTGACAAGATGCTCCGCGATCACGCCGCCCATATAATAATTATCAAAATCATAGACGAGCACGGGGCTTTCAGGAACCGTGCCGGAGGCGATATCATCCGGGGTATATACATTTGCCTTATCAAGCGTCCCCACTGGTATTTCAAGTGAAGACCAAAGCATTTTTGTCCAATAAGATCCTGTTGCAATTACAATGCGTTGATGGCCAAGTTCCAATATATCTTCTGCATTCATCTCACTGGCCGGATAAAGATTTACGTTGGCCATTTGTTGTAACGCGTATAAACGGTAATCTTTAACACGTCCCCATGCGGAAAGGCCCGGAAGACTTGCTTCAAAATTTAGCCGCCCGCCAAGAGTATCTGTCTTATCTGCAATGGTTACCTGATATCCGCGTTTGGCGGCGATTAATCCTGCTTCAAGGCCGGCGGGGCCACCACCCACGATTAAAACGGCATCATCAGTGCCCGGGGTTTCAAATTTTTCAGGATGCCAGCCTTTACGCCACTCTTCACCAGCAGTGGCATTTTGCGTGCACCGGACCGGGACACCGTCATGCCAACTTGATATGCATATATTACAGCCGATACATTCACGAATATCTTCAAGCCGCCCTTCTCTGATTTTTTTAGGTAGGAAAGGGTCTGCTATGCCAGCCCGTGCGCCGCCGATCAGATCGAGAATGCCTCGCTTAATCTGACTGACCATTTTATCTGGAGAGGTGAAGCGACCAACCCCGACAACCGGTTTGTCGGTTATCTTTTTAACAAAATCGATAATGGGTTCATGGGACCCTTCCTCCCAAAACCGTGAGGCACCGCAATCGGTTGGGCTCGAATCCATTTTTACATCCCAAAGATCGGGCACGTCAGAAAGTAGCGTCACTACTTCATGGGCTTCAGATTGGTAATTATCACTTGGCTTGCCCCGTAATTCTTCAAGGCTTATGCGAAGAGCAACGCCGCAGCTATCGCCGACGGCATCTTTTGTTGCTTCTATTAATTCGCGAACGAAACGGGTGCGGTTTTCTGTAGATCCGCCGTAAGCATCGGTCCTGTGATTATATTCTTCTATAAGAAATTCATAGCCGAGGTAGCCCATGCCAGCATAGATATAAATAATATCAAACCCGGCCTTTTTTGCGCGAATAGCGGCATCAACCTGCCACTGAATAACGTCACGAATATCTTTTTCGTCCATAATACGGGGCCGTAAATTGCCCATGAAACCAACATGGGTGGCGGCCCAAGGAATGCCGGACGGCGAATAGGGCGCAATACGTGATGTACGGTTCATCACCGAAGCACCGCCGTGCCATAATTCAACGGCTGCCAGCGAGCCATGTTTATGAATAGCATCCGTGCAAAGGGT
>CALDNY010000220.1 GCA_937914685.1 uncultured Kordiimonadaceae bacterium | reverse complement strand
TGGTGCCCGGGGGCGGATTTGAACCACCGACACGCGGATTTTCAATCCGCTGCTCTACCCCTGAGCTACCCGGGCATGGGTATAATTGTTAGATAAGGTGGGAGGGTTATATGAAATTAGTTTTGTTCTGTCCAGCACTGTTTATAAAAAATTGCACTTTATTCTAAATCTATGATTCATTGGTCAAAATCATCTTCATCCGCCGCTTCCTGCGATGTTGTTTCGCCAGGGATAACGTAACTTTCATTAAACCAGCGCCCTAAATCTATTGCGCTACAGCGTTTACTGCAAAAAGGGTGATAATTTACTGTGGCTGCGCCGTGGCATGTGGGGCATTTTATATTGCTATTGGCGGCTTTCATATAATATCCATTTTTAAAGGGGATCCAGTACGCTTTTGAAAATCATCTAATAATTCGCTGTGACTTTCAAGGTATTTTTTGATTTGTTTGTTAATTTTTATAGTTATTTCCTGCCCCGGACTGTCTTTGGCACGTGCTTCGGCTTCTCGCAATATATCTAACATTTGGGAGAGGATGTTTTTTGCAAGAACAGGTCTCTCGTTTAATAAACTGTTTAAATTTATCTGCTTTGATTGTCGCGTGAGTTCAAGCAAGCCAAAAGAGGAAAGGTTACCCCGTTGCACAGGGCTAGGGTCACCCTGCATTAATTCATCAATGAAATGCAATAGACTTTTGATCTGGCCTTTATCATTCATATTGATAAAATCGATCACAATCAGTCCGCCAATGCCCCTCAGCCTAAGTTGGCGAAAGATTTCACGTGCCGCCTGCCTATTGACTTTAAAAATTTGTATTTCTTGGTCATTGGAAAGCAACGCATCACCCATATTGACATCTATGGCCGTTAAGGCCTCTGTCTGTTCAATAGTGATCCACGCTCCTGAAGGTAACGGGACATTGGGGCTTGAAATCTGTTCAAGTTCGTCATCAACCTCATAATAACTAAAAAGGCTTTGATTTTGTTTAAAGGCACTAATTTTTTCAATTAAATCAGGGGCAAAACTTTTAGCCCAAAGGCTCGCTTTTTTTAAGGCAGAGCTCTGATCAATAATGATGTTGCTAATATCAGAGGTGGTAAATTGGCGCATAATCTGCTCAATAGGCTCTGGCCCTTGGCTCAGCAAAGTGGGGCATTTTGATTTATCAAGATTTTTACTTATTTCCTGCCAATGAGATATTAATAGCTTAGCGGTTTGATCTAATTGTGTATTTTTAGTCGTTTCGGAATCGGAACGAAAAGTAAGGCCAATATTTTCTAGCATCATACCTTCGCCAAATTGTTTAAGTTCAGCTCGTCGGGTCGGATCTTTAATACGGCTGGAGACATAGGCGCCACTGCGAAAAGGATGAAGAACGATTGTAGTGCTGATAATTTCAATACGTCCCGTTAGCTTTAATGATTTTCCCGCCTGTGCATCTGCGCTGACCTGAACGATTATACGTTGCCCTTGATGAAGTAGGCCGGTTAAGTCTTTTGGTTTTTTGCCCGCAGATTTTGCCACAGATTTTGCCAAAGATTTAGATAAAGATTTAGGAAGCGACTTTAGCGGTAGAAAACCGCTTAAATTATCACCAAGGTCAACGAAAGCCGCTTGAAATTCGTTTGATAATTTTGTAACCCGCCCTAAATAAATCGCGCCAATATAAGAGGGTTGATGATCACGAAATAATCGAATTTCGCTGACTTTACCGTCTTCGAGCAAGGCCATTCTGGTTTCACCGATGGATGAATTTATCAATATTTCTTTGGTCATATTATCTGTGTCATATTTTTAGGTCAGAAATCGGATAACCGCGCCCATTTAATAAGTTCACCGTTTCAAAAAGCGGCAAGCCCACAACATTACTATAGGAGCCATTGATGGCGCGAATAAACCGCGCTCCAAGCCCTTGAATGGCGTAAGCACCAGCTTTACCCTTCCATTCATCATGACGCATATAAAAATCAATATCTTCTGGGTCGAGGTTTTTAAATTTAACCACAGTTTTTACCACCTTGGTGGTGCATTTACCGTCTGGAGATATAAGGCAAATTCCCGTATAAACGCCGTGGCGTCGTCCGCTTAAAATACCTAAAAATTTACGAGCTTCATCAATATTGCTGGCCTTTTCTAATATGCGATTGCCACAGGCAACAACAGTATCACTGGCGAGAATATAATATTCTTTATATTGCGGTGCTATTTTTTGTGCTTTTAAAGCGGCTAGGCGAGCGGCTAATTGACGAGGGCTTTCTTTTTTAAGGGGCGTTTCGTCAATGTCACTTGGGATGATATGATCTGGGATAATGCCCACTTGCTTTAAAAGCTCTAAGCGGCGTGGGGAGGCGGATGCTAAAACAAGCATATGTTTTGTGACATGTGCTTTTTCAGACATCAATTTTATACGCGCTTATTTAAAGCGGTAGGTGATCCGTCCTTTAGACAGATCATAAGGTGTCATTTCAACAAGCACATCGTCACCAGCAAGAACACGAATACGATTTTTGCGCATTTTACCTGCTGTATGACCAAGGACTTCATGGTCATTTTCTAATTTCACCCTGAACATAGCATTCGGTAATAATTCCGTAACTGTGCCGCGTATTTCTAATAATTCTTCTTTAGCCATTATGGCTCCTTCTATAAATTCAAAATATATGTTGGAAAATAGACAAAAATTAGCAAAAAACAAGGAAAATGTTAATATTTCATATCATTAAGCTTATGACGTGGTTTTATAAGCGGCTCGTTTTGTGATTTTTTCCTGCAAAACATCGCGCACATGGCGAAAAGAATTCATAATATTTTCGCGGTTTCCTGTGATTAATGAAGGATCATTTGTCGGCCAGTTTTCAATCTGAATATCTTTAAATTGGCTTAATGAAAGAACTTTTTGATGGGCTTCGGGCGTTAAGGTAATGACAAGGTCAAAGGGGCGGTCACCTAATTTTGAAATATTTTTTGACTTGTGATCTGAAATATCAATACCCAACTCATTCATGGTAGAAATGCTAAAGCTGTTAATCTGGCCTAGTTGATCAAAAATACCGACACTATCCACATCTATATATTCTCCGCAAATATGTTGTGCCAAGCCTTGCGCCATCGGCGAGCGAATGGCGTTATAGTTACAGACAAATAATATATTTTGTTTTTTTATCATCACTTACCTAATCTGAAGGACGCAAATAAGAGTAAAAAGCCGTCGCGCCGTTTCAAAATCAATGTCAATTTTATGGCCGTAACGCATTTGAATAATTTCTGACCCTTCATTATGAAGCGAACGGCGACCTATATCAATAGCTTCAATTTTTTTGGGGCTTGCGGACTTAATGGCGGTAAAATAACTATCACAAATCATAAAATACTGTTTAATAACGCGCCGAAGCGGGCTTAAGGGCAGTACCAAGGTGCAAAGTTCCTCATTAGCTTCGGTTTTTAAATCAATAGCAAGACGATTATCTTCAATCCTTAATATGACATGGTAAGGGCCTTGATAGTCGTTTTCAATTTTAGGGGCAAAATAATTAGTGTCCAACAAATCAAATATAGCAACTCTGCGTTCATGTTCGATATCCGCGTTGCGGCGGATGATGGTTTTTTCATCCAACTCGATATGGCAAATTCTATGTGTGCCTTGATTGTTTTTAGACATGTATTATTTTGTGCGCAGTCTTATTCCTATGGAATTTTTATGGGCATCTAATCCTTCTTCGTCCGCCAATTTCATGGCAGGGGGGCCAATTATTTCTATATTTGTTTGATTACACTGTATCACAGTATTTCTTTTCATAAAATTAAGAACACTTAATCCCGATGAAAAACGGGCACTACCCGACGTGGGGAGAACATGATTTGGTCCTGCAATATAATCACCAATGGCTTCTGGCGTAAACCGTCCGACAAATATAGAGCCTGCATTGCGAATTTTTTTTGAAAACTCTTTGGCATTATCCATGGCTAATTCTAAATGCTCGGGGGCGATTTTGTCAATAAGGGCGGGGACATCGTCCATGTTATCAACGATTATTACGCATCCGTTATTATCCCAACTAATACGAGCGATAGTGGCACGTGTTAGCGTTTCTAATTGTCGATCAATAGCCTTTAGGACCTGCTCTGCAAAAGCCTCATCATCGCAAATAAGAATGCTTTGAGCCATTTCGTCGTGTTCGGCTTGTGATAATAAATCTATAGCAATCCAGTTTGGATCACTTTTTTGATCAGAAACCACCAAAATTTCTGATGGCCCTGCGATCATATCAATACCAACTATGCCAAAGACTTCTTTTTTTGCCGCCGCAACATAGGCATTACCGGGGCCAGTGATCATATCAACGGGCTTGATGGTCTGCGTACCGTAGGCAAGGGCCGCTATGGCCTGTGCGCCGCCAATTTTATAGATTTCTGTAATGCCGCAAATATCAGCAGCAACCAATATTAATGGGTTTAAATAGCCCTTGGCTGCCGGTACAGTCATAACAATGCGCTCGACCCCCGCCGCCTTTGCGGGTATTGCATTCATTAAAACCGATGATGGGTAAACGGCTTTGCCGCCCGGAACATAAATCCCCGCCGCCGCTAGGGCATTCCAACGGACACTAAGCTCAACTCCAAGCTCGTCAATCATTTCATCATCTTGGGGCAGGTGACGGATGTGAAAATCGCTAATACGTTTTGCCGCTAATTTTAAAGCGGCCAAAGTTTCCGGATCACAAGAATTTACGGCGTCGTTTATTTCCTGCGCACTCACTTTGATAGAAGTGGCATCAAGGCTAATGCCATCAAATTTTTCACTATAGGCAAATAACGCCTGATCACCATTATCACGAACATCGGCTATAATCGCTTTTACAACGTCCGAGACATCCTCATGTTGATTACGGTTTTTCTGCAAAAGATTTTTAAAATCTTGATCAAATGACGCCTCTTTGGTGTTGAGCCGATTAACCATCGAGGGATTTCCTTACCCGGTCAAGAATATCAACAATTTCAGAGCTGCGTGTTTTAAAAGCGGTGCGGTTGATGATAAAACGTGATGATATGTCTATTATTTTTTCAATTTCCACTAAACCATTGGCTTTTAAGGTATCACCCGTGCTGACCAAATCAACAATGCGCCGACAGAGGCCAAGGCTCGGGGCTAATTCCATAGCACCGTTTAGCTTAATACATTCGACCTGTATGCCGCGTTGGGCAAAATATTTCGCCGTTAAATTTGGATATTTTGTTGCAACCCGAACATGGCTCCAACGACTAGGGTCGTCGGTTTTACTTAGATCAATCGGTTCAGCCACAGATATGCGGCAATGACCGATATTTAAATCAAGGGGCGCGTAAATTTCAGGATAATCAAATTCAAGCAACACATCATTACCAGCGACCCCCATATGGGCCGCGCCAAAGGCAACAAAGGTTGCCACATCAAAACTTCTGACACGAATAATTTTTAAATTATCAATATTGGTATTAAAAGAAAGCCTACGGGAATTTGGATCGTCAAAATCAGCCTCCGGCTCAATCCCCGCTCTGCGGATGATTGGCATCACTTCTTTTAAAATGCGCCCTTTGGGAAGCGCTATGATCATGGGTTCTAAATCAGTCACCATAATTCTCCTGATCAGCTTTAATATTGCCACCTTTTACATAAAAGCGGTGGATATGGCTAGTTTTAATATGAGATTTTATAAAGAGTTTTTTGTCGTAACTATTTATTTTAAAATAAAACTGCCCTCAAATTTAATTTATCACTCTTTTAAGGCGTCCAAAACTTCATGTTTGGGATGACAGGCTGCTTTCCAGGGGTCGCCTATGTCTTGCATTTGGGCGTCGATCAGTTCGGCTTCTAGCCTAATCACTTCATCACCAGCGAAGATCAGATCAATAGCGGTATTGTCATTATCCAACAGCGATGTTTCGATGGCGAGTAATTCAAGAATATTTTTTTTGTTTTGATGGGAGAAATTTTGGCTAGTGACTTTGATAATATTGCCAAAATGACAGCCGGTACGGATACGGCGGCATGTTTTTAATTCGTCTTGTTCTTCTGTGATTTTATGTTCTTCCCAAATATAACGATTGATCATCATCACAAAAAGTCGTTCCGTTGGCGAAAAATTAAAATCAGCAGCAACAGTAACAGCATCTTGAAGATAAGCCGATATGATGGTCAGATCTTCTTTGTCTTGTGCTTTTAATTTTAGCCTTTTTACCATTTATATGCCTTTTCCGTCTTCACGGATGATATGAGCGCCGCATGCACTTAACTTTTCTACCAGACGTTCATAGCCGCGATCAAGGTGATAAATCCGATTGACAAAAGTTTGACGGTCCGCAACAAGCCCCGCTAGGACCAGTGACATAGAGGCGCGAAGGTCGGTTGCCATCACTGGCGCTCCTAAAAGATGTTCCACGCCGCGTACCATGGCGCTAGAGCCGCGAATGGTAATATCGGCGCCCATGCGGGTTAATTCCGGCACATGCATAAATCTATTTTCAAATATGGTTTCATCAATCACCGATGCGCCGTCGCATAAGGTCATCATCGCCATCACTTGGGCTTGCATATCTGTGGGAAAACCGGGGTAGGGCTGGGTGGTGACATTAATGCCTTTGACTTTATCTCGGCCTAATTTGACCAAGACCCCATTATCGGTTGGGGTAAAATCAAGTCCGGCACTTTTAAGAACGCCGACAGTGCCCGTCATCACGTCAAGAAGGTTTGAGCCGATCAATTCAATCTCACCCTGTGTCATCGCGGCGGCAACGGCGTAACTGCCGGTCTCGATGCGGTCGGGCATCACACTATGATGGGCACTATGAAGGCGATCAACGCCGATCACTTTTAATGTTTTGGTGCCGATCCCTGAGATTTTCGCGCCCATGGCATTCAAGCATAGAACGAGATCGGAAATTTCAGGCTCCCTTGCGGCATTTTCAATCAAGGTCGTGCCTGATGCTAAGGTGGCGGCCATGACGATATTTTCAGTAGCACCAACCGATACGGTGGGAAAATTGACAATGCCGCCTTTAAGTCGCCCGCCCGGGGCAACGGCTCTGACATATCCTTCTTCTAATTCTATGGTTGCGCCCATTTCTTCGAAACCTTTTAAATGAAGGTCGATGGGGCGGTTGCCGATGGCGCAACCACCGGGCAGGGAAACGGTCGCTTCGCCCATGCGCGCCAACAACGGGCCGAGCACTAAAATTGAAGCCCGCATTTTACGAACAATGTCGTAAGGGGCAACGGTACTGGTAATTTCGGGAGTGGTAAAGGATATGGTTTGGCCTTTATTGGCGATAGTCTGTCCGTCGTCTTCGACCTTTGTCTTAACGCCGTGGCCTTCGAGTAGGGTTTTTAAAGTGCTAATATCCGCAAGGTGAGGAAGATTAGATAATGTCAAGGTTTCAGCACTAAGCAAGCTTGCACACATTAACGGAAGGGCGGCGTTTTTGGCACCACTAATGGCAAGCTGTCCTTCGAGGCGAAATCCGCCGGTAATTGCAATTCTATCCAATATTTCTGGCCTTTTTATGGTTTTATTTAAAGTTTCGGTAAAGTAACGCCTGTTTGACCCATATATTTACCGTTTCGGCTATTATAAGGAACTTCGCAAGGTTCGTTTCCTTGGAAAAA
>CALDNY010000219.1 GCA_937914685.1 uncultured Kordiimonadaceae bacterium | reverse complement strand
TAATTATTTCTCTTGTGATTTTTGTTTTCGTTTTTTCTGTGATTCAGACTTTAATTGACCACAAGCGGCCAATATATCCTCGCCGCGTGTGGTTCTGATCGGCGCTGAAATTCCCTGATTGAAAATAATACTAGAGAATTTATCAATTCTTGTTTTGCTGGGCCGTTGATAAGATGACCCCGGCCAAGGATTGAAAGGAATGAGATTTACTTTGGCAGGAATTTGGTAATCTTTAATCAGTTTAACCAGTTTATGGGCATCTTGATCACTATCATTGACATCTTTAAGTAAAATATATTCAAAAGTTATTTTGCGGCTATTTTTAAGACCTGCATAATTTTTACAGGCTTTGAGTAGTTCATCAATAGGGTATTTATTATTGATAGGCATTATCTTACTGCGCGTCTCATCATCTACAGCATGTAGTGAAATGGCTAAATTAATGCCTATTTCTTCGCCGCAGCGATAAATTTCTGGCACGACACCTGATGTTGATAATGTGATCCGTCTGCGAGATAAATTGATGCCGTTATCATCCATAATGATATGCATGGCCTTTTTAACATTTTCAAAATTATAAAGCGGCTCCCCCATTCCCATAAGAACAATGGTTGAAACCAATCGTCCTTCCGAAGGGCTTGGCCACTCACCAAGATAATCCCGTGCCACCAAAAGCTGCATAATAATTTCAGCAGGCGTCAGATTTCGGACCAATCGTTGCGTTCCAGTATGACAGAATTTACATGTCAGCGTACAGCCTACTTGTGAGGATACACATAAAGTGCCGCGATCTGCTTCTGGGATAAAAACGGTTTCCACTTCTTGACCATCGGCAAATTTCATCAGCCATTTTCGTGTGCCATCGTTGGAAATAAGGGCTTCAATAATTTCAGGTCTGCCGACCTCAAAGTTTTCAATTAATTTTGTGCGCATTTCTTTGGAGATATTACTCATTTCTTCAAAGCTTTTCGCCCCTCTGAAATAAATCCAATGCCAAATTTGCTGAGCCCGCATTCGGCATTGTTTTTCAGGAATACCGATCTCTTTCAATTTCTCAGCAACTTCACTGTGACTTAGGCCGATTAGGCTTTTACTCTCATTAAATATAACGCGCGGCACAACGACAGGTTCCACACCTAATGGTAAAGTTTTCATGATTTATCTCATTTGTATGATCGTTTAGACCACATACTTTTAATCGCAGATTAACGACAAGCCTTAGTAATAGCATTATGGGCCGCCGTAAATCCAGAAAGTGAAAAACGGTAACTCGTGGCGTTGCCACGACCACTTGAGGCATTTAAAGTTAAGCTAGTTCCACGTTTCATAGAGGCCACCAATGCATTATCCTGCTTAGAATCATAAGCCCAAGCACCGTCAGCTTCCGTAAATAGTTTCGGTTTAGCCTGCTTATCAATCGTTACTTTTACGGTCGAGCCTAAATGAAAATTATAACCCGCAATAAAATTAAACTCATTGGTAATTTTTTTAAGTGGTTTGTGGGTTATGGTAATGAAGGGATTGCCATGACGCAGGGACTTAGGTGTTTTTATCTTAGGTACGGAGATCATATAACAAATGGTCTCCCCCCCGTCGGTTTTCAATACAAAAGCATCCCAATCGCGAAAGCTGCTTAAGAGTTGACGGCTATCAGCACTAGAAACACTCGTTGTCAACAATACCAATGAAATGGCCAAAACCAACCATGTCATAATTTTAATCATTAATAATCCTCATATATAAATTTATTCTATCATTTCGAATGCTACTTTAGCAAAATCCAATTAATGTTATAAGCTAATTTTGTCAAAACTTTGTTTATATTATAACATTTGTCAATATTAACGCAGGTTTTTTTCAAATATAGACTTATTTAATTTTTAAAAGTATGAAATACAGAAGCATATATAATAATATATAGCCAAACATAATCATTTCATATATCAATATTATTTGTTACATATGAAACTAATTTAATAAGGACTTGAATGATGAGTAAAGTCTATCAAGACGCTAAATCCGCATTAGAAGGCATTTTATTCGATAATATGACCATCATGGCTGGTGGCTTTGGCCTTTGTGGAATTCCTGAAAACTTAATCACAGCCCTTCGTGATAGTGGTGTCAAAAATATTTCCGCAATAAGCAATAACGCCGGGATCGATGATTTTGGTTTGGGATTACTCCTACAGACACGGCAAATTAAAAAAATGATTTCGTCATATGTTGGCGAAAATAAAGAATTCGAACGCCAATATTTAGCAGAAGAATTAGAACTTGAATTTAACCCTCAAGGAACCCTTGCTGAGAGAATTCGTGCTGGCGGCGCGGGAATTCCCGGCTTTTATACAAAAACTGGTGTTGGGACTTTAGTCGCACAAGGTAAAGAACATAAAGAATTTGAGGATGAAACTTATATCTTAGAAACAAGCCTTAAAGCTGATGTCTCTTTGATTAAAGCCTATAAAGGGGACAGGGAAGGCAATTTAATCTTTCAAAAAACCGCTCGAAATTTTAACCCAATGATGGCGACTGCAGGAAAAATTACCGTAGTAGAAGTAGAAGAATTGGTGGAAATTGGTGAGTTAGACCCAGACCAGATCCACACTCCGGGAATATTTGTCCAACGTATCATTGTTTCACAAAACCTAGAAAAGCGGATCGAACAACTAACGACGCGCAAAAAAGAATAAAGAAGGAAAATATCATGGCATGGACTAGGGAAGAAATGGCCCGACGAGCCGCACAGGAATTAGTTGATGGTTATTATGTTAATTTAGGCATAGGCATCCCTACTCTTGTTGCAAACTATATTCCTGACGGCATCGATGTTACATTGCAAAGCGAAAATGGTATGCTCGGCATGGGGCCGTTCCCCTTTGAAGGTGAAGCAAACCCCGATCTTATTAATGCCGGCAAACAAACCATCACAGAATTAAAACGTACCAGTTATTTTTCATCTGCTGATAGTTTTGGAATGATCCGCGGCGGACATATTGACCTTAGTATTCTAGGGGCAATGCAAGTATCACAAACAGGCGACTTAGCCAATTGGATGATCCCTGGAAAAATGGTCAAAGGCATGGGCGGAGCCATGGACCTTGTCGCTGGCGTTAAAAAAGTTGTCGTCATTATGGACCATAATGCTAGGGACGGCAGTGCTAAATTCCTAAAACAATGCACGCTACCTTTAACGGGCGTTAAGGTTGTCGACATGATCATCAGTGATGTTGGTGTGTTTATAATAAATGACCAAGGAGCAAAATTAATAGAGCTCGCCCCCGGCATTAGTGTTGAAGAAGCAAAAGAAAGAACAGAGGCTGATTTTGAAATTGAGAAACAACTATCGTAATTATAATGCCATTATGTTATAAGATACGCTATAAATAAGAATCAATTTTTAAAATCAGTTGAATGTAACGAGACAGCCCTTTTTTTTATGTTAAAAACAATATCT
>CALDNY010000218.1 GCA_937914685.1 uncultured Kordiimonadaceae bacterium | reverse complement strand
ACCCCCTTTGCCACCTAGTACCTCTGCGGCAACTTTAACCAGATCAACAGCACTGATTTTGTCTTTCAAATCATCGGTAACGGCTGTTAGAATTGAGGCTTTAGCATCATTAATAGCAATATAAGCAACAACACCCGAACCAATACGTGCTTTTGCAGCATCCGCTAAACCGCGTAATTCTTTTGGTGCAATATCTTCCAATATCTGACCGACAAATTTTATTCCACCAACCTCTTTAACATCATCAGCTTTTTGATTACCATTTCCACCAAGGGCTATTTTTTTCTGCAAATCAGCAATTTGCTTTTCCATTATTTTGCGTTCGTCGAGTAAACTTGATAAACGGTTCGCAAGTTCTGTTGGCGTAGTTTTTAAAACTGCCGTTGAAGCATTAAGATATCCTGCTTGAGTATTTATATAATCACAGGCTGCTTGCCCTGTCAAAACTTCAAGGCGCCGCACTCCAGAGGCAACAGCGCCTTCTGATATAATTTTAAAATAGCCAATGTCGCCTGTCCTCTTAACATGAGTACCGCCGCAAAGCTCAACGGAAAAATCATTATCACCGTCCTTGCCCATTGATACCACACGAACCTCATCGCCATATTTTTCGCCAAATAAAGCCATTGCTCCCGCGTCTATCGCTTCATCAGCGCTCATCAGGCGTGTTGTTACCTGTGTGTTTTGACGAATGATCCGATTTACATCTTGTTCTACTTTGGTAATTTCATCATCAGTCACCGCCTTGGAATGACTAATATCAAAGCGCATTTTATCAGCATCAACAAGCGAGCCTTTCTGACTTAAATGATCCCCCAAATTATGACGCAAAGCGGCGTGTAAAATATGGGTAACCGAATGATTTGCTCTTATCTTATCTCTATTCAACTCATCCACAGTCATTTCAACCACATCACCAACGCAAAGCTCACCACTGATAATTTTACCTCTATGAACATGCAAAGCATTAAGCTTTTTCTGAGTATCTATAATTTCTACTTTTACCCCATCCATAGTGATAAATAAGCCTTTATCACCTACTTGACCGCCACTTTCACCGTAGAATGGCGTTTGATTGGTTAAAATTTCGACCTCACTACCGACACCAGCTTTTTCAACCGTCTGATCCTCGACAATGATCTGTTCTATATTACCTTCAGCATGAATGGTGCTATAGCCGACAAACTCTGTTGGCCCCAGTTTTTCCAACGCCTCAAACCAGATGGTTTCGGTGGCAGAAGAGCCTGAACCCTTCCAAGCGGCTCTCGCCTCAGATTTTTGTTTTTCCATGGCCACATTAAAACTATCTTCATCAACGCTCAACGCCTGTCGGCGCAGTACATCTTGGGTTAAATCAAGAGGAAAGCCGTATGTATCATAAAGTTTAAAGGCAACGTCGCCATCAAGAATGCCACCCTTTTTTAACTTTGCAACCTCTGCATCTAATAAGGTCAACCCACGATCAAGGGTTTTACGAAACCGTTGTTCCTCAAGGTATAATGTTTCAGAAATTAAAGCCTCTGCCCGAACCAGTTCAGGGTAAGCTTGCCCCATTTCGCCGATTAACGCTGGCACAAGTTTATGCATAAGAGGTTCTTTACAACCAATCATTTGCGCATGACGCATGGCGCGGCGCATGATACGCCGTAAAACATAGCCCCGTCCTTCATTAGACGGCAACACACCATCCGCAATAAGAAAGGATGTAGAGCGCAAATGGTCAGCAATGACCCTATGTGATACATTATGATCACCAAAAGCATCAACACCGCTATAATCAGCGCTGGCCATAATTAGCCTTTTAAAAAGATCCGTTTGATAATTATCATGGGTTCCTTGCATGACAGCCGCCATACGCTCTAAACCCATTCCTGTATCAATAGAGGGCTTTGGAAGATTTACTCTTGAGCCATCATCCTGTTGGTTAAATTGCATGAAAACCAAATTCCATATTTCAACAAATCGATCGCCATCTTGATCAGGAGATCCTGGCGGCCCCCCTGCAATTTCTTCGCCGTGATCATAAAATATTTCCGAGCACGGCCCGCACGGCCCAGTACTACCCATCGACCAAAAATTATCAGATGTGGCAATTCGAATAATACGTTCAGAGGGTAAACCGCTTATTTTTTTCCATAGATCAAAGGCCACATCATCATCATGATAGACCGTTACCAGTAAACGACTGCCGTCTATACCATAAACATTGGTGATAAGATCCCAGGCATAAAAAATAGCCTTTTCCTTAAAATAATCACCAAAGGAGAAATTACCGAGCATTTCAAAAAATGTATGATGACGGGCGGTATAACCAACATTATCTAGATCATTATGCTTTCCCCCTGCCCGCACGCATTTTTGGCTAGATACCGCACGAACATAAGGACGGCTTTCAATGCCTGTAAAAACATTTTTAAAAGGCACCATCCCCGCATTAACAAACATTAAGGTAGGATCGTTATTTGGCACAAGAGGGCTACTTGCCACAATTTGATGCTCTGCACTCTTAAAATAGTTTAAAAAAGCGGCCCTTATATCACTGGTAGTTTTCATCTATCGTCCATCCATTAACTGATACTGTTTATCACATATTGCGCATAATTATTCAAAGGCTTTTACGCATCAAAATTATACAAGTCTAGTGATGATAAATATCAATCCATCCATATACAAAAAAAGGCATCGGAATTAGTCCGATGCCTGATCATAGTTTGCGGGATAGTTTTTCTAATGAATGGAATTATTCTTCCTCAAAAGCAACTTCAGTATCTTCTGCTCGAACCGCGCCCTCTTTGAGCATCACACCATCAAGAATTCCTGCATTTATTCGAATTTGCCCTTCAATTTCATCAGCAATTTCGGGATTATCAGTCAAGAATTTTTTCGAATTTTCACGGCCCTGTCCAATGCGTTGACTATTATAAGAATACCAAGACCCTGATTTTTCAACAATGCCTGCTTTGGCGCCAAGATCAATAAGTTCTCCCATTTTTGATATACCTTGTCCGTACATAATATCAAATTCAACCACTTTAAAAGGTGGGGCTACTTTATTTTTAACCACTTTAACCCGTGTTTGGTTGCCGACGATTTCTTCTTTATCTTTAATGGCACCAATGCGGCGAATATCAATACGAACCGAAGAATAGAATTTAAGGGCGTTACCACCTGTTGTTACTTCTGGGCTACCATACATAACACCAATTTTCATACGAATTTGGTTGATAAAAATAACCATACATTTTGATTTTGAAATAGAGCCCGTAAGTTTACGCAACGCTTGGCTCATTAGGCGGGCTTGTAAACCAACATGGGTATCACCCATTTCACCTTCTAACTCAGCGCGCGGCGTCAAAGCAGCTACACTATCAATCACAAGCACATCAATAGCGCCTGAACGCACCAATGTATCCGTAATCTCAAGAGCTTGCTCACCCGTATCTGGTTGGGAAATTAAAAGTTCATCAAGATTAATACCAAGCTTTGACGCATAAACAGGATCAAGCGCGTGTTCCGCATCAATGAATGCTGCTGTGCCACCGTCTTTTTGGACTTCCGCCACGACGTGAAGCGCCAGTGTAGTTTTACCTGAGCTTTCAGGGCCATAAATTTCAATAACACGCCCTTTGGGCAATCCGCCAATGCCTAATGCAATATCAAGCCCGAGCGAACCCGTTGAAACAGCATCAACATCAATAGAAGAGTTCTGCCCCAACTTCATGATCGAACCCTTACCAAAGGCGCGTTCAATTTGCCCAAGAGCCGCGTCTAACGCTTTTTGCTTATCCATATTATCCTGTCCAACCAATTTCAATTGTGATGATGCCATTTTAGTCTCTCCTTTTATATCCCATAACCTGTGTTGACTTGTAAACACACTATATGTACATAATTTGTTCTTATTTGTAAAGAAGTTTTTTATTGTTTGTTTTTAATTGATTATCGCAAATATGGCTTTTTTGTTCTCATTGGCTAAGAACAAAATCATTTAAACATAGCTCTTTTCAATAGTGAAAAAAAGAATCACACTGAATTTTATTTTGAAATAATAGAATTTTTATTTTTCCAGAACTTCTTTTACCTGCTCCGCCAGCTGTTTCAAGCTGAAAGGTTTAGAGAGAAAATGAAAATCTTTATCCATGATCGTATCATCAAGGGCATCTTCGGCATATCCTGAAATGAAAATCACTTTTAATTTTTGATCAGTTTCGCGAATTTTTTTCACCAAACTTGGCCCGTCCATTTGCGGCATCATCACATCACTGATTAAAAGATCAATCTCAACATCAATTTCATCCAACACTTTTAAAGCCGACACCCCACAATCAGCTTCATAAACTGTGTATCCTTTATTTTTAAGGGCGCGGGCCGCGAACATACGAACCGCGTCTTCATCCTCCACCAATAGAATCGTACTGTTGCCTGTTAAATCTCGGACTTGTTCTTCTGGTTTAATTATATCACCAACGCCTTCAACCTTGTCCACTTCGCCTTCTTCATAAAGAGGAAGATATATTTTAAAGGAAGTCCCTACCCCAACTTCACTTTCAGGAAAAACATAGCCATTGGTTTGCTTTATAATGCCATTGTACGTCGTCGAATGATTTGAGACTTATTTAGTTTATTTCATCAGGAGGCTT
>CALDNY010000217.1 GCA_937914685.1 uncultured Kordiimonadaceae bacterium | reverse complement strand
AGTTTACAGGGAGATGGGATCAAAATTGACCATCAACCACAATTATTATGCAGAATAAAGAATACACCACCCCAACAGGGCAATATTAAAAAACGAAGCCAAAATGTGCGCGGCGTGTTCGAGATTGATAAAAGTAGAAAAGCACTGATCAAGGATAAAAACATTCTTCTTCTAGATGATGTTTATACCACAGGAGCCACAGCAGAAAACTGCGCAAAAACCCTTAAGAAAGCGGGCGCAAACAAGGTTTTTGTTCTGACACTGTATCGCGCCGTCAGCGCCTAGCATGTAAAATAAAAAAAATCCATATTGAAAAGCGCACAAAAAAAGCTATATACCATATGATATGTAACTTTTTAGGAATTTTAGTATGGCTGATGTGGTTTTATATACCCGTCCTGGATGTGGTTTTTGTACGATGGCGAAACATTTGTTAAAGTCGAAGGGTGCGGATTATAAAGAATATAATATTTGGTCGAAAGAAGAATATAAGACCCAAATGATTAAACGGAGTGGCGGCGAGACAACGGTTCCGCAAATCTTTATTGATGATGATCATATTGGTGGTAGTGACCAATTAATAGCCCTTGACCGTGCCGGTCATTTAGAAGCGTTGTTAAAGCAATAGAGATCAGGATAGCCATCCGTCATGACCTGTGCTAGTTTTTATTTATGAGCAAAAAATCACCAAAAAATAGTTTTAAAGTCGGCCTTGTGCAAATGACATCTAGTGATATCATTGCCGATAATATGGCGGCGGCAGACAGGCTTATTCGTGAGGCTGCGGCTAAAGGGGCTGACTTTGTCTTGACGCCCGAAATGACCACATTGTTTGACTTTAGCACCAAACAAATGATGGAAAAAATCCAGAGCGAGGAAAAGGATGTTTCTTTGTTGCATTTTGCAGCCTTGGCAAAGGAGCTTGGTATCTGGTTGTTGATTGGCTCTATGGCCGTTAAAAAAAATCAAAAAGCCGCGAACCGAAGCTTTTTATTTTCCCCAAGCGGTAAAAAAGTTGTCTCATACGATAAAATTCACATGTTTGACGTTGATTTGCCCGGCGAAGAAAAATACCGTGAATCCAACTCCTATGAAGCGGGTGACCGCGCCGTAATTGCTGATTTACCGTGGGGGAAAGTTGGCTTATCCATCTGTTATGATGTACGCTTCCCTGCCCTGTATCGCTTGCTAGCCAAGGCGGGAGCGGTTATGTTAACAGTTCCAGCGGCCTTTACATATATCACAGGAAAAGACCATTGGCACACTTTGCTTAAAGCCCGCGCTATTGAAAATGCGTCTTATGTTTTTGCCCCAGCGCAGGTGGGAAATCACAGTAATGGCAGAAAAACTTTCGGACACTCCTTGATTATTGACCCGTGGGGGCATATCTTAGGGGACGGTGGCGCGGAAATTGGCGTGATGGTCGTGGAAATTGACTTGGAATTGGTTAAAAAGGCAAGAGCACGCATTGCATCTTTGAGCCATGATAAAAATATTCAGTTATCGTCTTAATGGTTTAGTGGGGAAGTATAATGATTTTATTTGATATTAAATGCAGTGGCGGTCATGTTTTTGAGGCTTGGTTTCAAAATAATAATGCCTTTGATCAACAGTTGAAGCAGGACCTTGTTGAATGTCCTCTTTGTGGCTGCACAAAAACGTCAAAGTCTCTGATGGCGCCAAACATTTCCCCTACATTAAGCAAGGATAATTCAGAACGGATAGATTTAAATGACCATGGTCATCATAAGGTAATGGTTAGTGCCCATTCCACTTCAACCCATGAAGTCAGCGCAGAAGACGTCAAGCACGCCCTAGAACATATGCATAAGACAATGGCGAAATTTAGGGCTCAAGTTGAAAAATCATGTGAATATGTGGGTCAGGAATTTGCCGACGAGGCCCGTAAAATCCATTATGGACAAGGCGAAAAGCGCGGCATTTATGGTGAAATCACCATCCGTGAAACCGAAGAACTGATGGATGAAGGTATTGATATTCTTCCTGTTCCCGGTACGGATAAGCTTGATAGCTAAGCCTCAAAATGAACACGGACAATCCGCATAAACCGCGCCTGTTAGGGGTTATCCTTGCAGGAGGGGCTTCTCGGCGAATGAATGGTCAGGATAAGTTTCTATTGCCTTTAGGTGGCAAAAAAATGCTCAGCCACATCATTGATCGCCTAAGCCCCCAAGTTGATAAACTGATCCTCAACATCAACGGCCCCGCACAACGGGCTAGTTTTTTTCAATTAGAAGTCGTCTCAGACATTATTTATGATGAAATGAATAAGCCGCTTGGCCCTTTAGGCGGTTTATATACGGCCCTACAATATGCTAAAGACAATGATTTTGACTATGTGGTGACAACGCCTTGCGACACCCCCTTTTTACCACAGAATTATGTAGAAAAACTATGGCAACATTACCAAGACAATGCCGTGGTTGTTGCTAAATCAAAGGACCGCCTTCATCCTGTATTGGCCTTGTGGAGTGTCTCTTTATTGGACGATTTGAAACTTACCCTTGAAAAAAACGATCGAAAAATGATGGACTGGCTCAAAAAACATCATGCCAAGGAAGTCGTCTGGGACGAAAAATTAGACCCTTTTATAAACATCAATAATTTAGAAGATTTAAAAGAAGCAGAAAAACAATTTTACTAAACGACCCGACTTTCAGGATCCAAGACGATATTGATGCCGTCATGTCGAGCAAAGGTAATTAAGGTAATTCCCGCGTCCTCTGCCAGTGTGATGGCCAGATCCGTGGTCGCGGACACCGCGGCAATTAACGCAATTCCCGCAATCGCACATTTTTGTACCATTTCAAAACTACAACGACTGGTGATCAGAACATAGCCTTGGGACGGATTAATATTCTCTCGCATTAAGTGACCGATTAATTTATCAAGGGCATTATGGCGGCCAACGTCCTCTCGCACAGCTATAATGTCACCTTGATCTGTAACAAAGCCGGCGGCGTGTAATGCCCCCGTGTCCTTGTTAAGTTTTTGGTGGGCTTTAATATTTTGCATAGAAGCATGAATGGTTTTTGCTTCAACCTTTAAGTCTGAGACAACTTTTTCCAATGGCTTAATAGCTTGGTCTAGCTTTTCTACCCCGCATAGGCCGCATCCCGTGCGCCCGCTAAGTGTGCGATTATATTTTTCCAATTTATGAAAAGCCCGAGCATTAATTTCTATGGCCGCGACCTTTCCTTTGGGGGCTTTTTTGATTTGGGCATAAATAATATCTTTGGCATTTTCAATAATTCCCTCGGTCAGGCTAAAACCATAACAAAAATCTACAAGATCACGGGGCGTCACCATCATAACAGCAAAGGACACACAATTATATTCAAGAACAAGTGGCGTTTCACAAGCAACCATTCGTTCTTCTTGACGTTCGTCCTGTTGTTGATTTTGGGTTGTCCAAACCCTCATCGGGTGTTTTTGGAGATCATCCATTTTTTGATTTAACCACTAATGCCACATAATTGACAGAAAAGTCATGATCATCGAGCGACCAACGAGATTTTATAGGATTATAAACCATGCCTTTAAGGCTCTCAATGTCAAATCCGCTGGCTGCGGCAAGTTCGCAAACTTCGGATGGTTTTAAAAACTTGTGCCAATCATGGGTGCCTTTAGGCAGCCAACGTAATATATATTCCGCGCCGGCAATGGCCATGGCCCATGATTTAAGGGTGCGGTTTAGAGTTGATAAAGTCATACATCCATCGTCTTTGAGCATTTTATGGCAAGCATCAAGGAACGATGAAATATCGGCCACATGTTCAATCACCTCCATATTAAGAATGACATCAAATTTTTCGCCCTGCTCGCTCAATTCTTCTGCGGTGGTAAAACGATAATCAATATCAAGCCCCATTTGTTGCGCGTGAAGACTTGCTGTTTTAATATTCTTATGGGCGGCGTCGGCCCCGACTATTGTTGCCCCAAGGCGCGCCATTGGTTCACATAGAAGTCCGCCCCCACAGCCAATATCTAGGATTCGTAAACTAGAAAAGGGTTTGTCGGCGGTGGCATCAAGGTTGAAATTCCTACAAATTTGATCTTTGATAAAGGCGAGTCGTGTAGGATTAAGTTGATGAAGTGGCTTAAACGGCCCGTTTGGATCCCACCATGTCTCAGCCATAGAGGAAAAATGAGCAATTTCATCTGGATTAACAGATTTGGCGGTTGTGGTGGTTTTTTGAGCTTCCATTGCACACTCTTATCATTAAAATTCGAATAAATATATAATATATACAAGTAGGCTCTTGCTTCAAGTACCTATAAACATATATGTATGGCGCAGATATAGTTAATAAATATTTTTACGCAAAACTTATGAGATCTTTTTATGGCAAGAATAGTTATGAAATTTGGTGGAACCTCTGTTGCAGATTTAGACTGCATCAGAAATGTTGCACAGCGCGTGAAAAAAGAGACGGCCAACAATAATCAAGTTGTGGTTTTTGTCTCTGCAATGGCTGGCACCACAGATCAGTTGGTAAAATGGGTAGAACAAATTTCCCCCCTTAACGATGCCCGGGAATATGATATGGTTGTGTCCTCTGGGGAGCAAATTACGGCGGGGCTTCTGGCTTTAGCTCTGCAGGATAGCGGCGTTCCGGCACGCTCATGGCTTGGCTGGCAAATTCCTTTTAAAACCAATAAAATGCACGGCGCTGCGCGCATTGATAAAATTGGCACCGACGAGATTACTAAGCGGTTAGAAGAAGGCACAGTTTGCGTGATTGCGGGTTTTCAAGGTATTTCTGATGACAATAGAATAACAACATTAGGTCGCGGCGGTACGGACACATCAGCAGTGGCATTGGCGGCGGCCCTAAATGCAGACCGTTGCGATATTTATACGGATGTGGAAGGGGTCTATACCGCCGACCCGCGCATTGTACCAAAGGCACAGAAATTAGATAAAATAACCTATGAAGAAATGTTAGAATTGGCATCATTGGGGGCAAAAATACTACAAACCCGCTCTGTTGCCATGGCCATGAGCCATAAAGTTCGTGTGCAGGTATTATCAAGCTTTACAAATAAACCTGGAACAATGGTTGTTGATGAGGATGAGATTGTGGAAAAACAAATTGTTAGTGGCATTACTTACGCTAAAGACGAAGCAAAGGTGACATTGGTTGGTGTACATAATACCCCTGGTATTGCCAGCGAAGTCTTTATACTTCTTGCGGATGGAAATATTAATGTTGATATGATCATTCAAAACGAAACCCAAGACGGTAAGAAAACGGATTTAACCTTTACGGTGGCGGAAAAAGATTTGGGAAAAGCGCAAAATATTTTAAAAAGCGCAACTAACATCCACCATGAGGCTATAATCACAGACAAAAATGTAGCAAAGATTTCTGTGATCGGTGTCGGCATGCGTTCTCACGCAGGCGTGGCGGCAAGCATGTTTAAAACGCTTGCAGATAAAAGGATCAACATTCAAGTAATTTCTACATCTGAAATAAAAATCAGCGTCCTGATAGACGCTGAATATACAGAACTTGCCGTTAGGGCGCTTCATACGACATATGGGCTGGATGCACAGTAACATTTAAAATAAAATCTAAAAGGATGCGAATAAAAATGAGTGGGCAAAACGTAGACCAATTAAATAAGCTTTGGAAAAAAGGCACAGACTTTTTAGGAACCAAATATGCTATTCTTGGCGGGGCCATGAGCTGGCTATCGGAAAGCAATTTAGTCAGTGCGCTCTCTAATGCCGGCGCTTTTGGTGTTATTGCTTGCGGTAGTATGACGCCAGATCTTTTGGCTAAGGTTATTGAAGAAACCCAAGCAAAAACGAAAAAGCCGTTTGGCGTTAATCTTATTACGATGCATCCAGATATTGATGCTCTTATTGATGTGACGCTTGCCCATAACATAAAATTCATTGTTCTTGCAGGAGGAATCCCAACCAGCAATTCTATTAAACGTATCAAAGAGGGCGGCGCAAAAGTAATATGTTTTGCTCCCGCGCTTATTCTTGCTAAAAAACTAATCCGTAGTGGTGCTGATGCGCTTATTGTTGAGGGATCAGAGGCGGGAGGACATATTGGGCCTGTTTCCACATCGGTTTTGGCTCAAGAAATCTTGCCTCATATTAAAGATGTCCCTGTTTTTGTTGCGGGAGGGATTGGTCAAGGCGATGTTATGGCTGCTTATTTAAAAATGGGAGCCTCTGGTTGTCAGCTTGGAACGCTATTTGTTTGTGCTGAAGAATCTATTGCCCATGAGAAGTTCAAAAAAATGTTTATGCGCGGCAATGCTCGGGACGCCATAATCTCTGTCCAGATCGATCCCCGCTTTCCCGTGATACCGGTTCGCGCCCTTAAAAATGCGGCCTCGGTAGAATTTATGGAAGTACAACGTAAAGTGATTAATAAATTTCAAGCCGGTGAGGTGGAAATGCTCGATGCTCAATTAGAAATAGAGCATTATTGGGCGGGAGCCTTAAAGCGGGCTGCGATTGATGGTGATGTGGAAAATGGATCTGTCATGGCGGGACAAAGTGTTGGAATGGTTAAGAAAATACAACCAGTAAAAGATATAATAGAAAATTTAGTGACGGAAGCTACAGAATATTTGGCGTAAAGAATAATTTTAAATTTAAGCCGTTCAAGGAGGCCGTATGACCCCCACCAAAAATGCTCCCCGTCAAATGATGAGGAAGTTACATGAGATAATGGCGAGCGCAATCGCTGCGGAAGAACGCCTGAACAAAGTTGTTCAACTTGTGTCCAGCAATATGATGGCAGAAGTGTGCTCGGCCTATTTTATCCGTGACGATAATATATTGGAGCTTTTTGCGACCCAAGGGTTAAAAGACGAAGCCGTTCACAACACCCGATTAAAAGTTGGCGAGGGATTAGTGGGGTTGATCGCATCGTCCGCGACATCGTTAAATCTCGGTGATGCCCAAAATCACCCTAAATTTGCCTTTCGTCCAGAAACAGGGGAAGAAATTTATAAATCGCTAATGGGCGTTCCGATTTTGCGTTCGGGTAAAGTTGTCGGCGTTCTTGTTGTGCAAAATAAAATCAGCCGTCAATATTCAGACGAAGAAGTAGAAGGATTGCAAACAGTTGCCATGGTATTGGCAGAGCTGGTGCTTAGTGGGGAACTTCTCCAACAGGGTCAAAATGGCACCACGGAAGATCGTGTGGCCGTCTCGCGCTTTGAAGGAATGGTATTTGCCGAAGGATTGGCCGAAGGCGTCGTTGTCATGCACGAGCCAAAAGTAGAAATTATTCAGCATTTATCAGAAGAATATGATTATCAACTGAGCCGCCTTGATGCAGGCTTTGAAAACCTGCTCAAGCAAATTGATGAAATTATGTCGGCGGAAGATGTTATTCACCACGGCGAACACCGTGAAATATTAGATGTTTATATTTTATTTGCTCGCGATAAAGGTTGGCGCACTAAAATTGAAAATGCCATTGAAAGCGGTCTTACGGCAGAAGCGGCGGTTGAAAAAATACAGATTGAAAATCGCTCAAAGATGCTAAATACCGAAGATCCTTACCTAAGGGAACGTTTAAGCGATCTTGATGATTTGGCCAATCGGCTTATCCGTCATTTAATGGGAGCGGTAGGAACGGCGGCTTCAAAACGATTGCCGGATAATGCAGTGGTGGTTGCTCAAAATATGGGCCCGGCAGAATTATTGGACTATGACCGCGAAAAACTTAAGGCCGTTATTTTACAAGAGGGCTCACCGACCTCCCATGTGGCCATTGTTGCCCGCGCTCTTGGCATTCCCATGGTTGGTCAATTGGGGGCTGGACTGCTTGATATTGATGAAGGGGTTCAAGTCCTTGTTCATGGCCTAGATGGAGAGGTTTATATCTCTGCGCCACCAGAAATTTTACAAAGTTATCGTGATGCCATTGTTGCTAGGACCAAACTTCTCGCCCACTATGATGATATGCGCGATAAACCCGCCATTACAAAAGATGGCGTAGAAATTGAACTTGTCATTAATGGGGGCCTCGCTATGGATATTGATGCGATGCACCGCACAGGGGCTCACGGGGTTGGACTTTTCCGTACGGAATTTCAATTTATGATCAGTGAAACATTGCCGAGAATTCACCCACAAGCGGCATTTTATAAATCGATCATTGATGCCGCCGCCGGAGAACCCGTTACCTTTCGAACCCTAGATATTGGCGGCGATAAAGAAGTTTCTTTTTTAAAAAGGGAAAAGGAAGTAAACCCCGCGCTCGGCTGGCGCGCTATAAGAATAGCCCTCGATCGGCCAGGATTACTACGCTATCAGTTGCGCGCCCTTATAACGGCGGCAGCAGGAACAACCTTAAATGTTATGTTTCCTATGATCACGACTGTTGATGAATTTAAACAAGCCAAGGCCATCTTGGAAAAAGAACTAGAGCGCCATAAAAAGAATAACCGCCCAATGCCTTGCGAGATTAAAGTGGGCACGATGTTAGAAGTCCCCAGCCTTGTTTGGCAATTGGATGAATTGCTGCCCCTCGTTGACTTTATTTCAGTAGGCAGTAACGACCTTATGCAATTCTTTTTTGCCTGCGACCGCGAAAACCCACGCTTAAGCAATCGTTATGATACTTTATCGGAACCTGCTTTAAAAATGTTCAAACATATAGCGGATAAATGTCGACACTATGATGTTCCCCTTACCCTTTGTGGCGAGGTTGGTAGCAAAACAATTGGCGCTCTTGCCATAATTGCCCTTGGCTTTCGTCGACTGTCTATTGCTCCGGCGGCAATTGGGCCGGTTAAAATGATGATCAGAAGCCTTGATCTGGCCCAGTTAGAATCAGTTTTTGGACAATGGTCGAGTCGTTCTGATCATAACATCAGAGAAGAATTAATAGCCTTTGCCAAGGCCAATAAGGTTAGAATCTAGAGATTCTAATAAGAATTTCCCTCTATTTTCCATAAGTTGCAGTTTTTTATTGACTCATCGCATTAATATAATGTTGACTTAATATATAAAGAGAAATGATAAAAAGTTTGTGTAACTCTCTAAAATTAATAAACAATTTTGGTTTAACGAAATTATAAGGATATTGCGTTATAATATATTCTTAAACTGAAGGCGTTAACCATAATGATTAAAATGGATAGACAGACAATATTTAAGACGATGTTTTTTACGAATAAGTCTTAAATATATAAATTTTGTGGGAATATTTGAAGTGAACTCGATTTGCAATGATTTACAATTTAACGAAACACAGAAAAGTGTTGGTAAATTACTAAAACAAGCGCGGCAAAAACATAAGGTCAGAGACCTGAATATCATTGCCCGAGACTTGTGTATAAAAACACATTTACTAGAAGCGTTAGAACAGAATGATTTCGGATCATTTGCTTCTTCTTGTTATGCTATCGGCTTTCTTAAAAATTATTCCAATTATCTTAATTTAGATACCTCAGACATGATTGCAAGGTATGAGCATGAATATGAGGGTTCTAAAGAATGTTTCGTTTTAGCATTCCCCGAAGCAGAAAAACATAATGACCTTTCTATTAAGAGTATCGCAGGTGTTGCTACATTATGCATTGTCATCTTAGGCGGTGTCTGGGGCAGTTTTAATAATTTGGATGCGGAAGAAATACTTATCCCTATTGGCCAAATTGGCAAATTCTTAACCAACAAACAAATTGCATCAACGCCTAAGCAGCAACCGCTAACGATTGCTGCTGTTGAAAAAACGGTCAACCAAACCCCTGTGACAATAGAATACCCTCAAGCCAAGACCCCTGAAACCACTGCTAATAGAGGTGTCATTATTGGTGCTGGTGATGTTCGCTTGCAAGCGCGCGAGGATGTCTGGGTTCGTATTTCAAAAGAAGATGGCACGATCGTTGTTGAAAAAATTCTTGAAAAAGGCGAAGATTTTATTACACCAAATTCTCAAGGGCTTAATTTAATGACAAATAATGCAGCGGCTCTTGCAGTTTTTGTCGGATCTAAAGCATTAAAAGCACTTGGCGGCGAAGGTGAAATTTTAGAGGGCCTCGTTTTGGAGCAAGAAAAATTGCTTCATACAGCACTTTTAGACTAATTTATCCGCTTTGGGTGAATAAACCATTTTCCAAATCTCATAAAGATTGATATTAAGAGATACATTTTACAAATATTGTAAAGTGAAAAGGAAATATAGGTTTTATAATGAGCATCCGGCCTTACCGCGATATTATCCGCCGAAAATGCCGCCAAATTATGGTGGGAAACATTGCTGTGGGTGGAGACGCACCCATCAGCGTCCAATCCATGACCAATAGTTTGACCACGGACGTTAAAGCAACGATTGATCAAATTCACGCTCTTGAAAATGCTGGCGCTGACATCGTTCGAGTTTCTTGCCCCGACCAAGCCTCGACCGCGTGTCTTAAAGAAATTATTGATAATGTAACAGTTCCCATTATTGCCGATATTCACTTTCATTATAAACGGGCCATTGAAGCGGCAGAAGCAGGGGCGGCCTGCCTGCGCATTAATCCGGGCAATATTGGCAGTGAAGAGCGCGTTAAAGAAGTGGTCCAAGCGGCCAAAGATAATAATTGCTCGATGCGTATTGGCGTTAATGCGGGATCTCTTGAAAAACACCTGCTGGAAAAATACGGAGAGCCCTGCCCCGATGCCATGGTTGAAAGTGCCTTGGCTCACGCCCGCATACTAGAAGACAATGATTATTACCAATTTAAAATTAGCGTAAAAGCATCAGACGTCTTTTTGGCCGTTGCCGCGTATCAAAAGCTGGCAGATGCCTGTGATTATCCGCTTCATGTTGGTATCACCGAAGCAGGCGGCCTACGTGCGGGGACGGTTAAATCATCAATCGGTATGGGAATGCTTCTTTGGTCTGGCATTGGCGATAGTATCCGCGTTTCCCTTTCGGCAGACCCCGTTGAAGAAATAAAGGTTGGCTTTGATATGCTCAAAAGTCTTGACCTTCGCCACCGCGGTGTTCGCATTGTTTCGTGCCCGTCTTGCGCTCGTCAAGCCTATCCAGTGATAAAAACCGTTGAAGCGTTGGAAAAAAGATTAGACCATATTTCAACACCGATTAGCCTGAGCATAATTGGCTGTGTGGTCAATGGTCCGGGGGAGGCTAAAGAAACTGACATTGGCCTTACGGGCGGCGGCAATGGCAATCACATGATCTATTTAAATGGCGTCACTGACCATAAGATTGACGATGAGGGTATTATTGACCATATTGTTGACTTGGTAGAGGCCAAGGCCGCCGAACTAGAGAATTATAAATCAAAAAAACAAGCATCTTAGCTAATTTGGAGAAGAAATGTGTCGCGCCTTCAACCAGTACGCGGAACTCATGATATATTGGGCGATAAGTCTATTAGGTTCCGGACAATTTTTGAAATTTTTAAATCAGTGGCACAGCGCTATAGCCATCAAGAAATAGACACGCCGATTTTTGAATTTACTGAAACCTTTAAACGCACCTTGGGCGATACATCCGATGTGGTGACCAAGGAAATGTATACATTTGAAGATCGCGGCGGCGAACAAATTACCTTAAGACCAGAATATACGGCAGGAATCGCTCGGGCCTTTATGTCAAATGGCTTGCAACAATCTACCCCGTGTAAATTTTACAGTTTTGGACCTATTTTTAGATACGAACGTCCGCAAAAAGGCCGTATGCGCCAATTTCACCAAATAGATGTGGAAATCATTGGCGTGCCAGAGGCTCAGGCGGATATTGAAGTATTAAGTCTGGCCGCTGATCTCTTAAATGAGCTTGGGATCTCTCGCTATATTAAGCTGGAATTAAATAGCCTCGGCGATCCGGAAAGTCGCGTTCTTTATCGTAATGCTTTGGTGGCTTATTTTAGCGACTTTAAAGCAAAATTAAGCGAAGACAGTCTTAAACGACTAGAAAAAAACCCGATGCGGATTTTAGATAGTAAGGACGAAACAGATCGTGGCCTGATTGAAAATGCACCGCGAATAGGAGATTATTATAATGATTTCACTAAAAAATTCTTTGCCGATGTTATTGCAGGCGTAGAAGACTTGGGCATTGACTATCATATTAATGACCGCTTGGTGCGCGGCCTTGATTATTATTGCCATACGGCCTTTGAATTTACCACAGACCAGCTTGGCTCTCAAGGCGCGGTGATTGCAGGGGGGCGCTATGATGGTTTAATGGAAATGATGGGTGGCCCAAAAACAGCTGGTATCGGCTGGGCAGGCGGCATGGAAAGAATGGCGGAACTTATTAGCGAAGATTTGTTAATAAAAGCAAACCGTCCCGTTGTTGTAACTCCCGTCGGTGCCGCTGGCCAATCCATAGCCATGAAAATTGCTCATGATTTGAGGGTCGCGGGCATTGTGGTGGATATGGCTTATTCAGGCAATGTTGGCAAACGCATGAAGCGGGCCAACAAACAAAATGCGAGCTTTGTGGTGTTAATTGGAGAGGACGAAATAACCCGCGCTGTTGCTACGGTTAAAAATCTTGATCAGGGCTCACAACAGGAAGTGCCATTAGCAAATTTAGCAAACTATATTCTAGGAACTAAAGTATGATTTCTCGCGACAGATTAGACCAGTTGATTGTCCGTCACGAAGAATTAGAACATCTGATGTCAAGCGGCGAGACATTATCATCAGAAGAATTTGTTAAAATCTCTCGGGAATATAGTGAATTAACGCCCGTTGTTAATAAAGCAAAAGAATATTTAAAGACTATTATAGAAATCCAAGATCTTGCGGAAATGATAACCTCAGAAGAGACAGACGGTGAAATGCGTGATCTTGCCGCAATGGAAATGCAGGACCTAAAAGAAAAAATCCCAGAATTAGAACATCAGGTTCAATTGATGTTGCTGCCAAAAGATGTAGATGATGATAAAAACGCCATGTTAGAAATAAGAGCAGGCACAGGCGGCGACGAAGCGGCGCTTTTCGCCGGTGATTTACTGCGCATGTATCAACGCTACGCCGCGACCCAAGGCTGGCGCTTTGAAATGGTTAGCTCCTCGTCAAGCGACGCGGGCGGATTTAAAGAGGCGATCGCATCGGTGAGCGGTCCGGGTGTTTTTGCCAAATTAAAATACGAAGCGGGTGGCCATCGCGTACAGCGCGTACCAGATACGGAAACCCAAGGGCGCATTCACACTTCTGCGGCAACCGTTGCCGTCATGCCCGAAGTGGAAGAAATTGACATTCAATTAGAAGATAAAGACCTGCGTATTGATATTTTCCGCGCCAGTGGCCCGGGCGGACAGTCGGTAAACACCACCGACAGTGCCGTACGCATTGTACATATTCCCACGGGGATCACGGTCCAGCAACAGGATGAAAAATCCCAACATAAAAATCGACAAAAGGCCATGAAAGTTCTGATGGCCCGGGTTTATGCCGCCGAAAAAGAAACCCGTGATGCGGAACGTTCCGCAGATCGCAAGGATCAAATTGGCTCGGGGGATCGCTCGGCACGTATTCGAACCTATAACTTCCCCCAAGGCCGCATGACTGACCACCGTATTAACCTCACTTTATATAAGCTCGATCAAATTCTCGCAGGAGAAGGCCTAGATGAAGTCATCACAGCTCTTATTACTGAAAATCAGGCCCAACTATTGGCCGAACTGGAAGGTTAAGTGAAAACGCTTAAATCGCTTAGGTCGCAAATTGAACGGGAGCTCAAAGAAGCCTCAATTGAAAATGCCCAACGTGATGCGCAACTGTTAATCTGTTATGCCTTAAATATAGAATCAATAGAGTATGCCACAGAAACAACCCGTGCCGTCAGCGAACTCGAGTACGGGGCCATTGCAAAATTGGTTGGATTAAGAATATCAAGAATGCCCATGTCACAAATTTTTGGCGATAAAGAATTCTGGTCGCTTAATTTTAAAGTCACAAAAGACACCTTAACCCCTCGTCCCGATAGTGAAACACTGATCGAGGCCGCTTTAAAAGAAATAAAAAACAGACAGGCCAAAATTCAAATTTTGGACATGGGTACAGGAACGGGTTGTTTACTCTTGTCATTGCTTTATGAATTACCTAACGCTCAAGGACTGGGCATTGATATTTCACAAGAAGCATTGACGGTAGCAATAGAGAATGCAAAAAATCTTGGCCTTTCAAAAAGAGCTGATTTTAAAATCAGTAATTGGGCCAAAGATATTGCTAAGGCGGAAAAATTTGACATCATCATCTGTAATCCGCCCTACATAGGAACCAAAGAAAAAGCGACATTGGACCCTGAAGTGCGCGAGCATGAACCAGCAAAAGCATTATTTTCAGGGGAGCAAGGGTTTGATGATTATCAGATCATCGCCCCACAATTAACAAAGCATTTAAAGCAAGATGGCATAATAATTTTAGAAATTGGTTATCGCCAAGCGGATAAAGTTAAAGAAATATTTATAAATACAGGCTTTAATAACATAACTGTACTAAAGGATCTGGGACAAAGAAACAGATGCCTAGTGATAAAACAGTAAATATTTTGGAAAAAAATTAAAAAGAGCCTTGGCATTTAACGAAGAGCAGGGTAAAGTCTGCATACGCAGCTAATATGCGTGGGTGCTGAATAAAAGATTCAGTGATATAACTCCAAAATTCTTGATTATAACCGTGCTTGAGACACAGACGATCTCTAGATCTACTGTTTCTATGAAAGCCCTATCAATGTAATAAGATATTTAATGAACTCAAATCATAATCCTCGACAAAATAACCGTTCGGGACGACAAAATAATCGTAACAGAAACCAGAACGGTCGAAGTCAACAGAAGGGCTCGGATAGAAACCAAGCCCAACAACAACCGTTAACGGCGACGAAACAGGTGGACAGTCATGGCCCCGCGGGCAAACTTCGCGGCAACGTCAAACAACTGTACGATCAATATAATGCGTTATATATGGAAAACAGGACCAGAGACCGGACAACATCCGAAGCTTACGGCCAGTATGCCCATCATTATTATACGCTTTTTTCTAATTTTACCCAAGTAGAGAGCGCACAACAAGAAGAGCGAGAAAAACAAAAAGCTCATAGGGAAAAAGAAGTCTCCCACAGAGAAAAAGAAATCTCCCATAAAGAAAAAGAAGCTGGTGAAAATAAACCTAATATTGCTCAAGTTGATAAAGACCCTTCAAAGGATAACCCATCAGAAAACCAATCTAAAACTTTTAAAAAGAGTTCGGTTAGTAAAAAAGGCCCTCAGATATTATCTCCAGAATTGCCGCTTGAAACAATAACGGCCGCCACGGAAGAAATAAAAGAAACGAAAAAAATCTCTGAAAAGCCAAAGCGCAAAACCGCTATAAAAAAGCCTACAAAAGTTAAAGAAGTGGCAGAATAAAAGTCACAACACTAATATTTTCATCTATGAATAAACGCGTGCACCGCATCAATATTGAGGAAGTTACCACCTGTTGTAAATATACAACAGATTAAATTTTCGATATTAATTCAATATTAACTTTTAAAAATAGCAATTTAAATTCACACCTAGCTGTGATAAATATAACACAGCCCTTGTGTTGCTCAAATGCCACACTATATGTGAGATATACTGATTTATATTTTTGTATTTTAGGAGTATTATATTATGGATTTTGAAAAATTTACCGATAGAACAAAAGGGTTTATCCAATCTGCTCAAAGTATGGCATTAAGAGAAGGCCATCAGCGGATTACGCCTGAGCATATTTTGAAAATTCTACTTGATGATAGCGAAGGCCTTTGTTCAAATTTGATGAAGGCCGCCGGCGCCGACGCGCCAAGCGCATTAATCAATATTAATAAAGAGATAGAGGGATACCCTAAGGTAGAAGGAAGCGGAGCGGGCCAGCTTTATATGGATCCGGCCACGTCAAAATTATTTGAAAGTGCTAAAGAGCTGGCAAAAAAGGCGGGCGATGAATATGTTACAGTGGAAAGGTTACTTCTTGCATTAACACTTCAATCAGGAAGCAAGTCTGCGGATATTCTTAAAAAAGCAGGCCTTAACGCACAAAACTTAAACTCAAGCATTAACGAAATTCGTAAAGGGCGTACGGCCTCTTCTGCTAGTGCCGAAGATAACTATGAGGCTCTTAAAAAATATTCTCGTGATTTAACCCAAGCCGCGAGAGACGGTAAACTAGACCCCGTGATCGGCAGGGATGAAGAAATCCGTCGTACCATTCAGGTGCTATCACGGCGCACCAAAAATAACCCTGTTCTTATTGGAGAACCGGGAGTTGGTAAAACCGCGATTGCCGAAGGATTAGCCCTTAGAATTACCAATGGCGATGTTCCGGACAGCCTCAGTCAAAAACGAATTATGTCCCTTGATATGGGTGCGCTTGTTGCAGGCGCCAAATATCGCGGCGAATTTGAAGAACGTTTGAAAGCCGTATTACAAGAAGTATCCGCCGCAGAAGGTGAAGTTGTATTATTCATTGATGAGCTTCATACAATCGTTGGTGCGGGAGCATCAGAAGGATCAATGGATGCCTCGAACCTGTTAAAACCAGCGTTGGCGCGCGGCGATCTTCATTGTATTGGCGCGACCACTTTAAACGAATACCGTAAATATATTGAAAAAGACGCCGCCTTAGAACGTCGCTTTCAACCAGTTCTTATTGGTGAACCTACCGTGGCTGACACCATCTCAATTTTACGCGGCCTTAAAGAAAAATACGAAATTCATCACGGTATTCGCATTAAAGACAGCGCCTTGGTTGCCGCCGCCACATTATCAAACAGATATATTAATGATCGCTTTTTGCCCGATAAAGCCATTGACCTGATGGACGAAGCAGCCGCGAAAATTAAGATGGAAGTGGACAGCAAGCCCGGCGAGCTAGACGAATTAGACCGCCGCATCATTCAGCTTAAAATCGAACGCGAAGCTCTTAAAAAAGAAAAAGACACCGCCTCCAAAGACCGTCTTTTAAACCTTGAAAAAGAGCTCAGCGACTTAGAACAAAATTCGGCCACCCTGACTGCTCAATGGCAGAAGGAAAAAGACCGTATTTCTGGCGATCAAAAACTTAAAGAACAATTGGACGCCGCCCGCGGGGAATTAGAACAGGCCCAACGTATGGGTAATCTAGCCCGCGCGGGGGAACTTACTTATGGTGAAATTCCTGCCTTAGAAGAAAAACTTAAAATGGTTGAAAACACAGAGGCAAAGGAAAACCATCTGTTAAAAGAAGAAGTAAGTTCATCTGATATAGCAGAAGTGATTAGCCGTTGGACAGGAATTCCCATTTCCAAAATGCTCGAAGGCGAACGCGATAAGCTTATGAGCATGGAAGAAAACCTCGGCAAACGTGTGATCGGGCAAGACGAAGCGGTTAAGGCCGTCTCTGCGGCCGTGCGACGCGCTCGTGCAGGCCTTCAAGAAGAAAACCGGCCCATAGGCTCATTTTTATTCTTAGGGCCCACAGGGGTCGGGAAAACCGAACTAACAAAGGCATTGGCAGAATACCTCTTTGACGATGAAAGTGCCATGGTGCGCATTGATATGTCCGAATTTATGGAAAAACATGCGGTGGCTCGCTTGATTGGCGCCCCTCCTGGTTATGTAGGCTACGAAGAAGGCGGGGTGCTCACCGAAGCCGTGCGCCGCCGTCCTTATCAAGTGGTTCTCTTTGACGAAGTTGAAAAAGCCCACAGCGATGTTTTTAATATCTTATTACAAGTGCTTGATGATGGTCGCTTAACGGACGGTCAAGGCCGCACCGCTGATTTTAGCAATGTGCTTATTATTCTGACCAGCAATCTGGGTAGTGATATTTTAGCGGGTCTTGGCGTCGATGATGACGTGGATACGGTTCGCGATGATGTTATGGAGGTGGTTCGTGCTTCCTTTAGACCCGAATTTATCAATCGTCTTGACGAGATTACGCTGTTTCACCGCTTGGCGGAAAAACATATGCGTGCCATTGTTGATATTCAGCTTCACAATTTGGAAAAACGCTTGGAAGACCGCAAAATCACATTGAATCTTGATGATAGCGCTAAAGACTGGCTCGCTCACGCAGGGTATGATCCTGTCTATGGAGCCAGACCCTTAAAACGAGTTATCCAGAAAAAAGTCCAAGACGGCCTTGCCAATTTGATCCTCGGCGGCGACGTGATGGACGGCGATACAGTCAAAGCAACCGCAGGGGCAGATGGTATAGAAATGAGTGTTGGGGGCTAACCCCTCACTCAACCCATTGTTATGTTACCGTTACATGCTCTATTTGTAACGGTAACAAAATTGCTTTGCTGAAAATGTTATGGTTAATTTTAGTCATCTTAATAATCATCAGGAGAAGGCTATGAATAAATCTACGTTTAAATTAACCTTATCAACGGCGATCATCTTACTTGCTACATCTTGGGCTCAGGCCGATGAAACAGACACAATAAATCTTTTAACACCAAATCTTTTAATGCCGCAAAAATCTTTCACCTATGTGGGCGGCACACTTTCTTATAATGACCGCAATTCCACACAAAAGGGTAATTTTGGCTTGGGCGTAGATACTCTTTATTTAAGAAAAGTATGGGGCGGCTTTTCCTTGGGGATTAATGCTAATTTTACTTTCGGCTTACCCACATCGGAAGGTATCATCATCAACACTCCGACCAAAGATTTCACTGGAAAGTCAACCAATAGCCTTCATTCATATAACGTCTCATTAGTATTGGGCGGCATTTCTGAACATAAAGATGGCGGTAGACTTGCTTATTTTATCGGCCCGATGATCGGCGGTAGCACCGTAAATTACAAAACCACATGGGACGAGCAATCTGCCCTAGACGGTATCACTAATTATAAGGGATCTGAAAATTCAACAAAAGCCGGCCTTACGGCAGGGGTTTATTATAAATTACCAAACTCAGGCTGGACCGCGGGCGTTAATGCAAATGTATATATAGGCTCACGCTATTACAGCGAATTCGACGCCGGCACAACCGTGAGCCTCTCGCTAGGCTATAGTTTTTAAGGGATGATCGATTATTGTTTAAAACTGAGTGTCTGCGTATCACCCAAAGCAGACATTTGCTAAGCTCGGATTTATTATTCGTATCTTAGTGCTTTAATAGGATTTGTTTTGGCGATCTGTAAAGTATTGTTTGCGACAAGGGGTATATTTTTTGCGACGAAATTTTTGGATGGAATGGTTGATCTGGTATCCGCGGGCCAAAATGTCAGTTTTACGAATGTCCGCTTTCTATGGTGGTCTCAACTGGTCAACGCAACACTTTACTCTAATATAGGAATAGAGGGAGT
>CALDNY010000216.1 GCA_937914685.1 uncultured Kordiimonadaceae bacterium | reverse complement strand
TTTCTCATACATACCCCTATAACACAAATTGTGCATTATCTGGGTCAGCCCCTTATAATTTATAATTGTGCCATAAGTAGAACCATATTTAACAAATATTGTCAAAGGAACTTAAAACCCGGTTCCATATCCAAACTTATGACGCATCGGCAAGGGCGGGGATTACGCTACGAAGGCGCACATACATTGTTCCGTATATGATCATCGACATTAGGGCGGCGCAAGCACACATAATAAAGACAGCATCATACCCCAGTTGATAACTCAACAATGTAGCGGCCAAGTTCGGTCCAATAATTTGCCCAAGGCCCTGCGCTCCCACGATCAATGAAACAAATCTACCCGAAGGATCAAAAATAGACATGGCGCCCATTTGATAGACATCAATAAACAACCATAAGAAATTGAAAAGCATGGCGCTGATTAATAAATCCATATTTCTAATATCCCCTATCATCAAGCTAACAACAAAAGCCATCGCCAATAGAGCAACAAGAAGCGGCCTTGCTATACCAATTCTGTCACTGATGAATGTGGAAAATAAACAGCCAAGGATGCTCATGAAAGAGGCCCATACCAATACATTATTAATCCATTCTTTATCTATGCCAGCGCTGACGCTAGCCAGTTCAATATAGGTCCAATAAGCCCCAATACTTGTATATATTCCAAGAATTGCCATTAAACAAAACCAAGGAACATATTTGGGAATTTTTTTATGTATATGATGATGTTTCCCTCGTTGATCCGTAACATCCAAATCAACATCAGCAATATCTTTAACGGCATGTGTTGGTATCCAGCGTAGAAAAAATACACTGATCAGATACAGGCTAATGAAAAGGCCATATATGCCATTCATAGATAATTGCGGCAATATTTGTATTTCTAAGGCTTGGGTAAAAGCAAAGGCGAACAACAACATATTAAATGCTCTGGTCGGGCGTGATGTCGCGCCCAAGGTGGCAAGGGCAATCGCTGTATAAATACCGCCGCCTGTTCCTGCCATCGCCCGTAACCATAATACATGATCATAATCCACAAAAATCATGCATAAGCCATTGGCTATAATGACTAAAAAGATGCCGCCCAAAGCTATGATCCGGCGGTTAATACGTTGGATAAGCAGTGAAGCCATGATCGAGCCCAAGGCCAAACCACCAAGGTCAGCACCAGCAACCCGCCCCACCTCAACTTCACTAAAGCCAAGCAATTCGACCCAAGCAGAGCTAATAACAGGAATACCGACACTAACACCGTACCCAAGAAGCGCCATATAAAGGGCAATGGCTATTGATCTCCACCCATCAAAAATGGTGTGGTGATGCTCAAGTTTAGCTTGCGGCTGAGATTTTTCCATACTCAAAACTGATCTGGCGGCGTTTGCGAGCGCCGAGGATGGCTCCAGAATGGTAAATCAGAAACACTACATTTTGCCCATGTAGATTTCCATTCTAGCTCTTTTTGATAATATATTTCGGCCCAAATTTCTTTGGGTAGTTCGCCCTTTATAAATTCAATGTCCGCCATGGTTAAGTTGGATTTAAGGATCGGCGACCAGACGTTGCTTTTGATTGCACCAATGCGCTGTCCATTTTTTCCGTCATAAAGAAAACTATCGGTCGGGGATTTATTGCCTTCGACCAAAAGCTTGACGAGGCGTCTTTTAATCGGTTCAGTCTTTTCTTTTAGTAGCGCACGCCGTCCAGTGAAATAAGGCTTATCGAAACTAACAACCCAATCAAGACCCAGCTCAAATGGCGAACGATCACGACCGGCACGAATGGTGGTTTCTGCGGTGTTAAAATCATCGCCTGGCATGATAAAGCCTGCCTCTATGCGTACCATTTCAAGCGCATCAAGACCAATTGGTCGCACATCATATAGGCCACGTTGCTTAACCTCAAAAATAGCGTCCCAAAGATCAAGAGCATGACGAGGATCAACCCAAACCTCATAACCAAGGTCGCCTGTAAATCCGGTTCTTGATATCATCACATCAAAACCATTCAATTGGGTATTTAAAATACCAAAAGGCTTTAGCGTGTCAAGTTTGGTAAACCCCGCCGCCGCCAGCACCGAATAGGCGGTTGGACCCTGTACAGAAAGGGCAGCTATATCGTGGGTTTCGTGCTCTATACTGACATCCATACCGAGGCTCGATATCATCAACCAATCAAGCTGATGATGTTGGGAACAAAGTCTATAGCCATCTTCGCCAAGATGAAAAATCGTGCCATCATCAAGCACTCTGCCATCATCATTGCACCAGACCACATAAGTAACACGGCCCGGTTTCAGTTTTGAAATATCCCGGGTCACAAGACGGTTTAAAAATGTGACCGCATCGGGACCTGTGATACGGTATTTTTCCATTGGTGTCATATCCATAACACTACAAGAACTGCGAATAGTAAAATATTCGGCAGCCAGTGTGTCAAATATTCTCGCGGTCTGATATCCGTTCCAAGATGTCCAATTCTTCATCAAACCAAGGGTATCTATGCGTTCATGAAAAGGGGATAATTGTAAAACCTGATTGAAATCGTGTTTCTCCATGATTAATTCCCCCCTTTCATAGCGAGTATTCGTTTGGCCGCATTATGGCCTGGAATACCAGTAATCCCGCCCCCGGGATGGGCCGCGGCACCGCAAAGAAACAAACCATCAATCGGCGTATCATACTGGGCCGCGCCGTGAATTGGTCGCATCATAAAGCTTTGATCTATGGTAAGCTCCCCATGGTGCCAATGGCCCCCTGTTACATTAAATTGCTGTTCAATATCCTGAGGTGTCAATATTTCACTCGCGACGACCTGAGCCGAAATGCCGGGCGCGTAATTTTCGATCAAGGATAATATTTTATGGCAAAAGACACTACTGCTTTTATCCCATCCTGCTTTAAGATTATAAGGCGCAAAACCAGCCGATACGGACATTACATGATGACCTTTTGGTGCAAGAGAAGGATCGGCTAGACTCGGCACCGTAATCTCCAGAAGCGGATTTTCAGAATATTCACCGTATTTAGCATGATTAAATGCATGCTCCAGATAACGCATATCGGGCGCAATAAGGAGCCGTTGTTTCAACTCAATTTCAGTCAATCCCTTGAAATTTGGTAATTTTTTTAAGGCAAAATGAAGTTTTGCCACTGTCCCATTGGTTCGGGTTGTGTCTATTCGTTTAGCGAACATAGCATCAAGCTCTTGGCTGCCGACAAACCCGAGAAAGGTTTTTTTCGCATCCGCATTGGATATCACCATATCTGCCAAATATTCTTGACCAGAATTTAGCTGAACCCCCGTTGCTTTGGCGTCCTTTATAATAATTTTTTCAACTTTGGCATCGGTCATAATCTCAACGCCTGCTTTGGTTGCCGCATTAATAAGCGCCATTGTAAGATTACCCTCTCCTGCCGTGGGTAAGCTCTGTGGTCCGTAAATTTCGCCCCTTAATCGATTGAGATAGGTCAGCACCGTCGTCGGCGTACGAGGTCCCATATGATGTCCCAGAACCGCATCGGCGGCAATGGCTCCTTTTAATTGCGGATCATCAATAATTTCGTTTAACACATCATAGATATTGATACCGCCGACCCGCAAAAATTCACGCATTGATGCGGCCCCAAGGCCAAACCGCAGTTTCAAACCTAATTGAGCTAGGGTCAATTTATCTTTACCGTCCATGTCTTTAAGGCGCGGTGGTTTATTCATCGTCATAGGTTCTAACGCTTTGGCATAAGACCGAAATTCCTTTTTGAATGCTTTATAAGCCGCCGCATCTTCCACTGAAAGTCCCGTAGCTTCAACATGATCCATGCCAAGTGTCATATGACGGCCATCGTGACCGAGCGATATGGTGTTGATTGCCTCACCCTTTTTCAATCCCGCGCCAACAAGGTCAAGCTCTTTAACAATTTTAGGATTGAGAGGATGAAGTACATGGGCTAGCCCCGCAACATAATAGTCTGTTGCAAATTGGTGGCGCGAAACACCGCCGCCGGCCGTTGAACGTGCTTCAAATATTTTTACTTTATGGCCTGCCTTAGCAAGATAAGTGGCACAGACGAGGCCATTGTGCCCGGCACCGATGACAATCATTGTTTTTGATTCAGTCATCACCAAAATCCTCCGGCGTTGTATTTTCTTTGCCAAGATCACGTAGAATTTCCCGTGCGGAATTTGCCCCCGGAGCGCCCATAACACCACCGCCAGGATGGGTCGATGAGCTACACATATACATATTTTTTACGGGCCCACGATACTGAGCATAACCCGGGAATGGACGGTTAAACATTAACTGATCCAAGGTTAACTCCCCTTGGAAAATATTACCCTCCGTAAGGCCAACTTCCGCCTCTATTTCACGCGGTGTGCGCACCTCTATATGCCGGATTAAATCCTTGAAATTGGGGCTATGATTAGCAATTTGATTAATCACCGTATCACCAAAGGCATTGCGTTTTTGATCGGTCCATCCCCCTTCAACATCATAAGGGCAATATTGAACGAAAACGCTCATCATATGCTTACCCGCTGGCGACATCGTCGGATCAAACTGGGTCGGAATAATTAAATCTACGTAAGGGTCCTGCGACCATTTATTATCTTTCCAATCATCATAAGCGCGCTCTAATCGTTCTAAGCTATCCGAAAAATGCATATGCCCTAATGTCAGTGGTGATCCTTTTTCTAAGGCTGTAAAATCAGGCATACCATCAAGGGCAATATTGAGTTTCCCTGATGAGCCACGAATTTTGAAATTTTCCGCCCGCCGCACCACTTCTGCTGGCAGATCTTTTTTATTCATAATATTTAGAAAAGTACGCTTGGCATCAAGGTTAGAGACAATTATCTTGGCATTAATTTCTTCCCCTGAGGCTAATATAACGCCTGTTGCTTTTCGCCCGCTTACTTTGATTTCTTTTACCTCTGCGCCAGCGCGGATCTCACCGCCCAATGCCTTAAAAGAAGAGGCAATCGCTTTAGAGACAGAACCCATGCCGCCTCGGGCAAATCCCCAAGAACCGACATTACCATCAACATCCCCCATCGCATGATGTAATAATACATACGCCGTACCCGGAGAATAAACCCCAAGTCCAGTTCCTATAATACTCCCCCCTGAAAAATGGGCGAGGATAACATCGCTTTCGAAATATTCTTGCAGATATTCAGCAATTGACATGGTGAAAAAGCGGATAAATTCGTATATTTGACTTTCGCTAAGTTCATAAAAGGCTTTGAGTAATGAGGCAAATTCCATAGCGTCACGCCATTTAAAAGACGTAGGGTCAGGCGGAGTACGAAGCAAAAAACCACGTATTAATCGGCACCATTTCATAAGATCCGCATCAAAGCGTATTGCAGCATCGGCGTCGCGCTTTGAATGACGGGCGATCTCTCGTCGGCGCACCGCAGGCTGATGGTAATTACCATAATAATCACCATTTTCCATGAAAGTTGCGCCACCCTGAATCGGCACGACCTCCAAGCCGTGACGACCAAGATCAAGAGCCTGATATATTTCAGGGCGAAATAAGCTACAAACATAAGAACAGTTTGAATATTTCCAGCCTTGGTGAAGTTCGCGACTGACGGTCGCCCCCCCAATATAATCGTTCTTTTCCAAGACCAGAACATCTAGCCCCGCTTTAGCAAGAAAAGCGGCGTTGGTAAGGCCGTTATGACCTGCGCCTATGACAATTGCATCATAATTTTTCAAACTCACCAATCCTCTTTAAAATTCAACTAATAATAAAATATACTTTACGAACCGTCTCCACTACTTCCGATTCCCCCTTCCATCCACGAGGGAAAATCCAACTATCACCCGCCTTAAGCTCGGTCACTTGGCCTGATTGAGAGGTTAGTATCCAATGCCCTTTGAGCAAGTGGCAAAATTCCATAAGGTCAAGGTCAATTTTCATCTTACCCGGTTCACATTCCCATGTTCCCGCGCACAGGTTATCCTCTTCAAAAAAACCGCTATTCGTTTGCTTTGCTAAAGCACCGATAGGCTCACCAAAAGATTCTGTCTCGATTAAGTCTTGCAAAGATGTACATTGTTTTTGAATGCTAATTTCAGGCATTATTTTTAGTTCCCTATTATTTGGCTGCTATCCTTTGAAGCTTCAAATTAATTGACTTCATATGAGCAATCTTTATATTTGTGATCACAAATATAGGAAATAGAAAAATAAAACACAAGCCTTTGTCGAATATATTATTCAATATTTAAAAAATAAAGTGAGACCTAAAATGACAATAGAAATTCCTGGACCAAAAGCCCGCGCTATACTTGAGAGAGGGATCCCATTGTTTCATAATGGATTGCGGTATAGCCAAGAGATAGAAGAAGCCTCTCGCCGAGGTTTTCGCGCGGCGGGGCAAGTGATGGTTGGCCGAGCAAAAGGTGATTATATTTGGGATGTTGATGATAATAAATTTATTGATTTTCAAAATGGTTGGGCCACCAACCCCATCGGCAATGCCCATCCAGAAATAATTGAAGCCGTTCATCAAGCACACTTGAAATACGGTTTTCATTATGACCATCCCCTCAGGTACGAATTAGCAGAAAAATTAGCGCAGATAATGCCCAACAAAGCACTGCCAAGATTTAGTTACGAAATATCAGGAACTGAAGCGGCCGAAGCGGCCATCTATATGGCGATGTGTTATAAACGACGTCGCCATATTATCACTTTTGGTTCCTCCTATCATGGTAATAGTATTGCCACAAAAGTAGCGAGCGGAAGTAATCCACACTTTAAAAAATATCTTGAAGGATGGGTCGGCGGAACTATATGCGCACCCTATCCATATAGTGATCACATCCCTGCTGACATGAACCAACAACAATATACAGAATATTGCCTATGGTATCTGGATAACCATATTCCAAACTGTATCGCATCGCGGGATAATATCGCCGCCATTATTGTGGAGCCGGGATTAGCCGAGGGCGGGAACTGGATTCCTGACAAATCATTCCTGCAAGGTATTCGGGCTATTTGCGACAAAAATGACTGGTTAATGATCGCCGATGAGGTTCTGACGGGACTTGGCCGCACTGGTAAAATGTGGGCCGTAGAGCATTATGATGTGGTGCCTGATATTTTAGTTGTGGGAAAAAATCTATCTGGCGGCATCGAGGCCTGCGCTGGTGTTGCGGCGCGCGACGAAATTCTTGGTAATAATCCTGATTATTCAGCTAGCTCGACTTTTGCTGGCACGCCTGCTGGTTGCGCGGCAGGATTAAAAATGCTTGAAATATATGAACGTGATGATGTTTTGGCCCATGCGACCAAACTTTCACAAATAGCCAAAGAAATTATGACCCCATGGCAAAGCAAATATGAAATTGTCCGACAAGTGCGCATGAGCGGGCTTTTACTCGGCGTTAGTTTTCAATGTCCTGAAAGTAAAAAAGATGATGAAAATTGGTGGTACTCACGGGCCGTTCGCAGTGAGATGTTAAAAAATGGCGTTTGGGCAATTTGCAACCGTGAAGAAAATATTAGAATGTATCCGGCTTTAAATATGGCTGAAAAAACCTTTCGTGAAGGACTTGAGATTATGGAAAAATCCATTGCACTTATTGAACGAGAAGGTCAATCCGTTGGCAACAGCCCTGCATGGCCCACGGGGGACGCTGGTTTTTAATATCATTAATTGAAATCAGATATCTTTCAAAATTCTCTTGGCTGAATTCCGCCCAGGCGCCCCTGTAACACCGCCACCCGGGTGGGAACCTGAACCACAAAGATAAAGCCCTTTTACTGGCGTTGCATATTGAGCGGCGTCTGGGTGTGGACGCATGCTGAATAATTGGTCGGGTTCTAAGCGACCGTGGCAAATATCACCGCGCGTCATGCCAAACATCCGTTCTAAATCAAGGGGAGTAAGACATTGATGGGCCACAAGAATATCAGGAAGATTAGGAATGTATTTTGTCAAATACTCCAATATATTCTGCACCACTTTTTCTTTTTCATTGTCCCAATTTTTACCATCCGCCAGATCATAAGGCATATATTTGCACAATAAGCTCATAACATGGGTTCCGGGTTTATCAGTCAAGCTATCGTCTGAGACGCTAGGGATGATGGCTTCAATTATCGGTGGATCGGCGGGTATTCCAGCCCTAGAAGAACGGTAGGCTTGCTCTAGGTGATCTTTACTTTCAATGATAGAAATACTGCTTCGATGATGCTCACCAATTTCTTTGCCGGCAATAGCGGCAAACTCCGGCAATCCGCTCAAAGCAAGGTTCATACGAAGCGACGCTGATTCTTGGCGAAAAGCCTTTATGTCTGCCGCAAAATCTTTAGAGAGATGATCTTCCCCCAAAAGCGTGATAAAAGTTCGTTTCGGATCCGTATTGGCCGCTATAATCCTTGCAGATATGACCTCACCACCCTCTAGGCGTACGCCAATGGCTGAGCCATCTTCAACTAAGATTTTTTCAACACAAACACTAGTTCTGATGACCACCCCCTTGGCGATCGCAGAAGCGGCCATGGCTTGGGTAATTGCGCCCATACCGCCCTTGACAATCCCCCATGCACCTTTATGACCATCAACCTCGCCAACCGCATGATGCAACATCGCAAGGCTCGCCCCCGGATGATAAAGGGAGGCGTAATTTGCCGGCATACAGTGGCTGGCAATCATGGCTTTAACTTTATCACTTTCAAACCAACGCTCAATGATTGTGTCTGGGGCGCCAATGAAAAATTGTACGAGCCGAAAGCGAGTATCATCATCAAGTTTATATAAATCTATCCCGAGCTTAGCACTGCTAATCAGATCAGCTAAACCACCACCGTAAAGTTTGGGCGGTTCCTTAAGCCATTGACTAGATATAATATCACCAACCTTATCAACGGCATCATGATATGATTTGAGGGCTTGGTAATCGGTTTTAGAAAATTTTTCATATTGCTTTTTATTATGATTTTCATCGTCCGTTAATAGCAAATAATCACCATTTTTATCTGGATAAAAGGTGTTTTTCAAACGCACAGGCTGGTAGCCATATTTTTTAAGCTCAAGCTCATCAACCACTTCTGGACGTAGCAAACTGACCACATAAGAGGCCGTAGAATTGCGATATCCCGGGTAAAATTCTTCGGTAACGGCCGCGCCCCCTACAATATGGCGTTGCTCAAGCACGCAAACTTTTAAACCGCCCATAGCAAGATAATTTGCCGCCGTCAGGCCATTATGACCCGCCCCTATGACAATCGCATCAAATTGTTTTTCATCCACGTTCGGTTTTCCTTGTTTGTTGAGGATTCTGCTCAAATATCTAATTTTTCACTTTTACGCTAGGGTTATATCTATGCCAGATAATAGAAGCTGATATTAATCCTAAAGGAATATAAATGCCAGCCCAACTAAGTGCTAATATAGCCTCACCACTCATCCAGTCTATGGTGCCCCCTACCAATAATTTACCCGCCCCCGTTTGATAAGGAATGACATAATATTTTATCATAATAATAGGCATAATACAGCCAAAAGCGATCACCAAAAGAGGAGCAATAAGTGTGGTTTTTGTTTTCTTTAAGTCACGATCTTGATCAGGCGTTCGGTGCAATCTCATGCGGTAAAGTTTTTCCGTTCTCGTCACTTTACCCAAATTTGATATTGTGATGGTGGTAATCAAACTGATCACCACACCAATAACAACAGGATTAAGATAGCTCGGCAATTTAATCAAACCCGCATATTCAAAAGCGGCAGGTATGATATTGAAAACAAAACCCGTCACAATTCCCCAAAACGCCCCGTCTGCGGTAATGCGTTTGCTCCAGACACTCATAAAACCAACGATCCCCCACGATGACGTAAAAATCGTACCGATAAAAAGCATCAACCAGAAAATATTAGGTGGAAAATAAAAACTGGCCACCAAGACAAAAATACCCGTGATCATCATTAAAAAGCGTGTAGAACGCAAAGTTAATTCTGTTTTACGTTTAACAATATCGTTACTAACGCTAAACCCTACCAATGATAAAAATGTCGATGCAGAAGACAGGGCTGCCGCCATAATACCCGCCAATAATAAAGCCCCTAAATATTCTGGCACCAATTTTTTTGCCGCCCAAATCATAACGGTTTCCACAGGCACAATCTGAGTATTTTCAAGATTAATCATTCCCCCAATACCATATATGAATATCTGCATTATAAGCACTATTAGACAGGTATAAATCGCGGCACGAACGACTACATGTTCGTCTCTAGCCATAAGATGGCGGCTTGATTGCCACGGCCCCACGGCGTAAACAATCCCCCATGACATATCGATAATGACAGCCCATATTAAATAATCCATGGCCGTCGGCCACTCCGTATCAGGGCCAATGATGCCATGCCATGAGGCAATATCAGCTTTAGTTTCAATCCGCGCTAAATTCTCAATGGCGACAGCAACGCCGCCAAAATCATTTACAATGAAGGCAACAAAGAAAATGGTAGCAAAAGTAAACAAAAGAAACATTAATGTATCGGTTAGAATTATCCCTTGTGATCCGGAATACATAGTGAAGATAGTATAACTAAGCCAGGCCACGATCAGGCTTTGAAAATAAGTTAACTGTGTGAGGTCAGAAAGCAGTATGGCCGCCCCTTGCGTTACAACCAATAAATAACAACCAAGGGCAACAATAATGGTAATGCCTGCTGCTTGTTGAACACGGTGGCTATTAAATCTTCGACCAAAAAAATCGGCGACCGTGGTGGCGCGGCTACGGCGGATATAGGTACCAAAGAGCAAGGCGCCGTAAACATACCCAATAACCGCAATGCCCGGAAATAATATATAAGGCCCCATTTGCCCCGCATAGGTAAAGCCAGCTTCACCAAGAAAAATAGAGGTACTAAAGACACTCGCGACCAAGGTGCCAACAATCAATAATGTTGGCGCACGCCGACCTGCTACATAATAATCATCAAGTTTTTTAACACTACGCCCCGCATAATTACCAATGATGACAAAAATAATAATGCTGAGCCCGATGGTAACAGTATAAGTATCCATAATGGGTTTCTTTCTTACAAAAAAGGGCCATCAATTTGACGGCCCTTTCGAGCGCATGTTCAGCCAGATTATAATCACCCAACTTTACATGAACACGAGCTCATTGCGCCCAAGCTGCGGCATGATCATCTTTGAGGTCAACGACAGTAGCAAACGCCTTTCTAGCCACCACCAAATCTCAGTATCAAGAGCAATAAGTCCTACCAAGAAATGCCCTTCTGCGAGCTTTGGTATATATTTCAGTATCAAACTCACAGGCACCTGCCTCGTTGAAATCACTCGCCATCAATGCTTCAAAACCGCGACTGAGATATTTAGCGGCATGCTTTTTTGTAAAAGCAGGAGGAGGTTTTATAATTTCTGAATGCTTAAGATTTATAGTCAAAATTACCATCCCAAAGTATCTTGTATTTTAATAGAGCATATGATCGTTTATTTGCATAGCCAACCTTGAAAATTATACTCGTCAACAGGCGAGAATTTTTAACAGTTCTTTTTCTTTAATTGTGATCACATTAAAATTAAATGTCAAGACGATTTCTATTATTTCGGCTCATAATTCAGCCATTTTGTAAGGAAGAAACAAACTCTAATCTTGACTAGCCTGTTATTTTGTGATCACCTTTAACTCTATATCTGTCATTCAATTGGAACGATCGGTGATAAATGCGGAAATTTTATGAACAAAGAACCAGATTTCAATTTAAATGACTTAAAGTTTGATCAGGAAGAAACTGCACAAGAGTGGGTTTATAGAGCCTTACGATTTGCCATTATGTCTGGACAGCTTCAGCCAAGTCAAGCCCTGACGATCCGTCAAATCGCCGGCATTTTAAAAGTCAGTGCCATGCCTGTACGAGAAGCCCTTAAACGTTTGACGGCGGAGGGTGCCTTAACCATAAAAGCCAATCGACGGATCATCGTTCCCACATTAGTTCCCGCGCGGCTCGCGGAATTGATAGAACTTAGGGTCGAGCTTGAATCATTCGCAGCAATACGGGCCATGCCCTATTTGGACGAGGTTCGGATTAATCAGCTGGAAACAATCAATGATCAACAAAATGACGCCTTTGAGAAACGAGATTTTCACGGGATTATCCTTGGCAATCAAAATTTTCACCGCACTCTTTATACGGCCCACCCCCACAGCGTCACGATGCCAATGATCGAACAGCTATGGTTACAAATTGGCCCATTACACCGTCTTTCCGTTGCCAAACTGCCTGAACATTACACCCATGATCGTCACTGTGACATCATACATTCGTTAAAACACCACAACCCTTTCGGCTTAAAAAGTGCCATTGAAGCTGACATAAGGGAAAGTATAGGTTTTCTCACTGAAAGCGATTTACTAACCAATTACGGCGATAACCTCCCCCTTCCAAAGCCGGGTTATGTTAAAAGCCTCAAACATATATGATTAAGATGTTGGTTGACCGCTTGATGCCGCCTCAAGTATTTCTTGTTGCCATTTGAACAGATTAAGTTCAATAAACACAAATGCTAAAATCCACAATAAAGCATCCCAAGTGTCTAATATGACACCTAATATTCCCCAATAAAAAGCGCAAATAATCAAGGCACTATACAAAATTACTTTAATAATCGTACTAACCCGTAACAAAGTCCCTTTAAGCAATCCTTTAATTTGGAACCACACATCCACTTCTAAAATAACCACAACACCAAGCCAAGCACCAGAATTTACCACATCAATCCAAGCCCGCCTCTGGGATGTCAATAATGAAGCACTATCAGCAATTAAATTTTGCCCATTTATTTTGAAAAGCTCCAAACCATGAAGGCGCATACAATTTTCGGCTGTTAAAATAACATATTCGTCCATGGTCACAACCATGGCTAATTTTCCATCAACTAAATTACAAATATTTTCTGCGTTAAAAGATATTACACCATAAAATAGTAGGAGTTTAGCGATATAGCCATAAAAGGCATATATTATCAGGCTGTAACATATTATCCGGATTGCCATCAAACTCCATTTCAATGGTTTCTTTTCAAGAACTTCATCCGATAGAACCCAAGTCTCTAGCTCAAACATCAGCAATAAAATGATCCAGTTAAAAGTATCAATCGATGCGGTGAAGGCTTCTATAGCATTTGCAAAATTAACGCCATGACTAAAGGTCTGTGAGGAGGCGGCCCAGTCATCTATGAAAAATAAATAACCATTATAAATTAGAAAAATGTAAATCGTATATTTAAAGGGGGTAAATAATTTTTCCCAGATTTTCTTATCCACATTATTTACAGTCATTTTTCTTCACATTTCTATCTTTTTATTTGATTAGAATCTGTCTTTAATACGGTAATAAAGCATCCCCAAGGCCAGCATTTGATTTCCAACCCACCGAGGCACTGGTAGTCGAAATTTTCTAGCCTTTACAAAAAGGTCATAATTTTCCATCTGTCCTGTAATGGCATCACTTAGAATTTCACTTATAATATGGGTGCTATTAACACCGTGTCCACTATAACCTTCTGCATAATAAACATTACCATTAATACGCCCAACATGGGGGGTGCGTTTAATGGTAATGCCGATCATACCGCCCCATTCATAATCTATTTTGACATCTTTTAATTTGGGGAAAGTATGTAGCATTTTGGGCATCATAGTATCTTTAATACTTATTGGGTCACGTCCTGAATAGGTGCATTTTCCGCCAAATAACATTCTTTTATCTGCTGACAAGCGATAATAATCTACAATCTCATTTGCGTCACATACAGCAATGTCTTGTGGCATAATTTCTGCTATAATCTCATCACTCAGAGGTTCTGTTGCAAGAATATAAGTCCCTGCGGGAAACAATACTCCAGATAGTTTTTTCTTCTCTAAATGATGATAAGCATTCCCTGCTAAAACAACCTTTTGAGCCTTAACCTGTCCGCCTTGTGTTTTAACAATTGGCGCAGTGCCATGCTTAATTTCAGTGACACCGCTGGCTTCGAAAATTCGCACTCCCAAGCCCGCAGCAGCGCGCGCCTCGCCCAAACACAAATTAAGAGGATGTAAATGGCCATCTAGATCACTATAGAGCCCCCCTGTATATATATCCGTTCCCACATAGTTTTTTATATCATGCTCTTCAACCAGCTTAAAATGTTCTTCAAGCCCTTGTGCGCTACAATAATCATATTCTCTTTTTAAATCGTCCATGTGACGCTGTTTAAAAGCCGTAGTCAAAAATCCATATTTTAGATCACATTGGATATTGTATTTTTTAATCCGTTCCTTGATAATTTCATGACCGCGCCATTTGATATCATGGATTAATTTTTCTGCTTTTTGTCCGTGGCTATTTCTTAAATTTTCTTCCCCAGAAATCGCATTGATCAACTGTCCGCCATTGCGACCAGAAGCACCCCAACCCACTTTATTTTCTTCCAAAACCACGACATCAAAGCCACGCTCCGCCAAGGTTAGCGCCGTTGAAATACCCGTAAAACCGCCCCCCACCACACAGATATCGGTTATAATCTCTCCCGCCAATGAAGGATAAATAGTATGATCATTAACCGTTGCGGCATAATATGAGGGGCAATGTTTTTCCGCCATGTTAGAGTATTCCTAAGTCTTTTGCTGTTAAATCAAGACAAAGCTTTGTTTTATCCAAAAGTTCATCAATTTCAGATTTAGAAATGGTCAGTGGCGGGCTCATAATCATAGCTTGGTCCGTACCACGCATAATCAAATTATTCTCAAAACAATGATTACGGCACGTCATCGCCGCATCCTGATCGCCGCTGAATACCTCATGGGTAGATTTATCCTTGACCAGTTGAATAGCGGCCATCAGGCCACAGCCTCGGGATTGCCCTACTAATGGATGATTATTTACTAAATTTTGCAGTCCTGCAAAGAGATAAGGGCCTGTTTCATCTCGCACTTTTTCCACTAAATTATGATCTTTAATATAATTGATATTGGCAATAGCAACAGCAGAGGCTACGGGATGTCCGCTATAGGTATAGCCGTGATTAATATCTCCGCCTTCATTTAAAACTGTAAAAATATCGTCTTGAAATCCAACCGCAGATATTGGCAGGTATCCAGAAGATATTCCTTTTGCCATGGTGATGATGTCGGGCTTAATATCCATAGTTTGTGATCCAAACCAATTGCCAGTACGGCCAAAACCGCAGATCACTTCATCAACAATCAGCAAAATATCATATTTTTTACAAATTCGCTGAATTTCGGGCCAATATGTGCTTGGCGGAACGATAACACCGCCCGCACCTTGAATAGGTTCACCAATGAAAGCCGCAACATTATCGGCGCCAAGTTCTATAATCTTATCTTCTAATTCCCGAGCACGAGCAAGACCGAATTCGTCCTCAGCCATATCACCGCCTTCAATATACCAAAAAGGCTGTCCAATATGTTCAAACCCAGGCAATAAAGAACCACCCTCTCCGCCCATATTATGCATATAACCCATACCACCAAGACTGGTCGCGGCCAAGGTGCTACCGTGATAGGCATTTTTCCGACTGATGAATGTTTTTTTGTTTGACTGGCCTTTAATATCCCAATAATGACGGGCAAATCTGACATTGGTATCATTGGCCTCAGAACCAGATCCTGCAAAAAAGAAATGATTAAAGCCTTCGGGAGTAACCTCTGATAAAAGTCGCGAAAGTTCTATTTGAGGAGGATTAGCTGTCTGAAAAAAACTGTTATAATATGGAAGTTCTCTCATCTGTCTGTCTGAGGCTTCAATCAGCTCTGAACGGCCATATCCCACATTCACACACCAAAGTCCAGCCATGCCATCAAGGATTTTATTACCTTCAGAATCCCAAATATAACTGCCCTCAGCCTTGGTGATAACGCGGGTTCCTTTTTTAGCTAACGCATCAGGATCAGAGAAAGGGTGGATATGATGATCTCGGTCAAATTCCTGCCATTGTTCGGTTGTTCTGTTATAATTAATCACTTTAACTCTCCTAAATTATACATTCATCAGCAGATAGCGGATTTCCCAAGGTGAAAGCACACCAAAGTTTGCTAAATATTCTTTTTTCTTTACATCGGCAAAGGTCGTGACAAACTCTTCACTGAGCATCTTTTTGATAAGCTTTGATTTGGTAAAATTATTCAAACTTGTTAGAAAATGCTCTGGCAATTTAAATGACTCAAGATCGTAAGCTGAATCCGTTAGCGGTTTGCTCGGCTTGAGATTTTCGATCATACCAAGATATCCTGCCAATAATGATGCTGCGATCACCAAATAAGGGTTTACATCGGAGCCTGCGATACGGTTTTCTACCCGCCGCGCACTCCTGTTGTCCCCCGCCGGTACCCGCAATCCCACAGAACGGTTTTCCAAGCCCCAATGAAGATTAGCTGGAGAGCTTAAACTACTGCCAAAGCGTAAGTAACTATTGGCGTAGGGAGCGAATATAGGCATCAACGCCGGTATATATTTTTGCAGTCCCGCAATATGGGACAAGAACAAAGCGGTATCTTTAGAATTTTTATCGGCAAAAATACTTTTACCATCGCTTGCTGCTAAAACACTTTGATGAATGTGCATAGCACTACCAAATTCATCAGGATAAGGTTTGGCCATAAAACTAACGAATACGCCGCGACGAATAGCCGCTTGTTTAATAAGCCGTTTAAAGTAAAATGCCTGATCTGCTACTTTAAGCGGGTCATTATGGTGCATATTAATTTCAAACTGGGCCGGGCCGGCTTCTTGTGTGAGCGTATCTATAGGTATATTCATTATCTCACAATATTGATAGACGTCTTCAAACAATTCACTGAAGTCGTCCGTCCCATCCATTGAATATAACCCTTTATCCCATAGTTGTTTTCCTGAACGTCCCGTTGGTGGGCACGGTGCTAATTCATTATCAGCTTGATTTGCCAGAAGGAAGAATTCAAATTCAGGAGCTACTTTGGCTTTCCAACCTTTGTCTTTATATAATTTTAAGACATTAATTAAGACCTGACGAGGTGAAATATTAGTCGGTGACCCATCATCTTTAACCAAATCGCAAACAACACAAGCCGTTGGCGTTATATTCCAAGGAACCATAGTAAGAGTATTTATATCAGGAATTAAATATAAATCTTCTTCCACGTCTGTAATGAAATCATTCCCTATGAAATCACAGTCAATCGTTAGAGAAAATAAATTTTCCGGCATTCGTAATCCGTCTTTGCGTAATCCTTCAATAAATTTATCTTTTGGAACCATTTTCCCCCGACTGATGCCAGCGAAATCACTTACCATTATTTCTACATCTTCAATATTATTATGATCTAACCATTTTTCGAACTGCACAATTTTCTTATCTTCTAGCATAAAACACCTATTTTTTTCGCTTCATTGATTTATATCTTTCACAATCAACCCTATGTAAACATAAAAGCCACTGTCATAGCAACCAAGCTATCATTCTGATTTTTGTTCAACATACTCAAGCCAATTATCTATTTCCTGCAATCTGCAGCACGGATCCAATACATCCACACCAATTTGGTAAACATTCTTAAGATCTTCTCGACCATGATCCTGTTCTAAAGTGCGATAATCAGCAGACAGGCGATCAACAGACGCCTCATCATCACAAATTTCTTCTTCTACTAACATCTTCTTATATTTCTGCATCAGTGACGCTATATAGTCCAAATCAAACTCAGGGTGATACTGCACACCCCAAAACACCGAATTACCGCGCTTAATTTCAAGTGCCTGCACAGAAGACATCTCATTAGATGATAAAACGATAGCGCCCTCTGGTAATAGTTCAACATGATCGAGATGGATGGCAACAGCATCGAAAGGGCCCGTCTTACCTTTATATAAGGGGTGAATTTTACCTTGTTCCGTCGTTTGGATATGACGAGCAATACCGATTTCGCGTCCCTTAACATTCTTAACGACCTTACCACCCGCAGCAACGACAGCCACTTGTAAACCCCAACAACTTCCAAAAATTTTAACTTTAGCCTTGAAGCTTTTTTTCATAAAATCAATCTGGCGTGTGATAGCAAGATCATTTTTATAAATATTAAGCGCCGAGCCAGTCCAAATAATACCGTCATAATTCTCTAACGTCTCAATAGTGGGTAAAACCTCACTCTCATCAGCGGGGAAAGCAATCGTACACTCGGCATCGGCTCTCAAAAAAAGTAAGGTTTTTTCATATAAATCGCTTTGTGTAAGATTTCCCGAGGCCACGGCTAGCTCTCTCGCTTCACGGGTATTACCCTCAACAATTAATAACTTCAGCATAAATTTTAACTCAGTATTGGATTATCACGTTTTTTGTGATCACAAATAATGTCATTATATAATCAAATATTCAAGAGAATTCATCGGCCTATTGATTATTTCAGATAACTCATTGTTTTATATCAGTTTAATTTATATCACTACCCCTAACCTTACAAAAACACCTTGACAGAATAATATTTTTAAAGCCATTGACATATATTCTCTGTTATATATTCACTTATATATATTCACTTAGAAAAAATTCAAAATCAATATTCACAATCAATACAATGGGAGATTAATTGACACAAGCTGATCCCGATCAAAAAGCTAGAACTGCTGATCGTAAAATTGCTCATGAAACTGTGTATAAAAGCTTATACGCGTCAATAATATCTGGCCACTTCGAGCCGGGAAAAACACTCACTATTCGTGGATTAGCCAAGGAATTAAATGTCAGCCCCATGCCCGTACGTGAGGCCATTAGGCGTCTTGTCGCCCTTGGCGCATTAGAAATGCGTAGCACACGTAGGGTTGGCGTTGCTAAAATGACAGAGCAACGTTATCGCGAAATTGTCGCCACACGCACCCTACTCGAGCCAGAAATTGCCGCGCGCGCCTTAGAAAATTGCAATCAATCCCTTATTAAAAAGCTTGAAAAAATAGATAATGAAATTGCAATCGCAATCACCAAAGGCTCCCCCGATACTTATAGTTTAAAAAACCGAGAATTCCATTTTACCCTATATAAAGCGGCTGATTGCCCAATAATGCTGCGATTAATTGAAAGTATCTGGTTACAATTTGGCCCCTTTATGAGAATCATCGTTGGACAGCTTGACACATCATTAATCGTTGACCAACATGTCAGCGCTGTCACGGCTTTAAAAAATAATGATGAACAGGCCCTTAGAGAAGCCATAAGGTTAGATATTTATGATG
>CALDNY010000215.1 GCA_937914685.1 uncultured Kordiimonadaceae bacterium | reverse complement strand
AGGATACACCTTAAATAAGCTGCAAACCTGTCCAAACAAACAGGACCACCTTAATTCTCGCCATTAGGCTCTACTATTCAAGCTGTGATGGGGGCTTGGCTTGTACGAAAATTTGGTGATTATCCGCAAACTTTCATTAATCCTAAAAAAATAGTTCGCTTTTATATTTTAGCGGGTGTTGTCTCTACAACAATCAGTCCAACCATTCATAATATAATCGACTTATTTTACGGCACCGTAAAATATGAAACACTGTTTTTAGAGTGGATCGGTTTTTGGGTCGGCGATATGACCTCGATTTTTATCTTTTCAACCATCATCATATCGCTTGTTAAATTTGAAAAAGAGCGTGAAATTCTTATTTCCTCATTGATGATATTGACCTTTAGTTTGTCGGTCGGTATTTATTCCTTGGCACTCACATGGGAAGATGAACGTTTGGATTTGCTGTTTGAACAACAAATCATTGCGGTGAGGGACGCCATTAAAGTTAAAGAAGAAGATTTTCAGTCTTTGCTTGTCAATATTAGCGGCTTGGAAAAGAGCCATCAAGATTTAACTAAAGAGAATTTTCGCCGCTTTTCAGAAGAAGTTCTGCCGTCCACCCCTAGTATCCGCGCCCTGAACTATACAGAAATAGTATCAGCAGAGCAGCGCGAGTATTTTACGGATAAGCTTAGTTTGGAATATGGTAAGGATATTAAGATTTGGTATTTTGGTGATAACCAAAGATTAACCTCTGAACAAAAAGATCATTATAGTGTGGTTAAATATATTGAACCGCAGGAGGTATTCGACTTAGCTCCGGGCTTTGATGTTTCAGCGGATCCGATGCGTAATGCCGCCTTGGAATATGCCATCACATATAATAACGCCGCTATGACGGCTCCTGTTTATATTCCTGCTCTTGCAAAAAGTAAGGTGATAATTTTATATTATGCAATCCGTAGAGACAATGTTTTAATTGGCTTTAGCAGCATCATAGTTGATGCAGAAATGATGGTTGCAGAAATACTGGACAAACCCTTTGCCAAAGATTTGACATTAACAATTCTTGATGAGGATGTAACAGGAAATTCTCAGCCGGTTTTTAAAAACTCAGAAGACATTGAAAAAATAGATAAAGTTTATCCGCTAACCTTGCAGATATTAAATAGAGTTTGGAACGTTGAAATTGACCGAAAACTAAGTTTTAAACAGCATAATAGCTCAATGGAACCGATGTTAATTGGAATGAGTGCGATGATCATCGCGTCACTGATTGCGATGGGTATTGTCATTATGTCGGGTCAAAAACTATTGCTTGAAGAAAAGATCAAAAAAAGAACCATTGCCCTTGAGGAAGCGAGTAAAATTAAATCGGAATTCATTGCCAATATGAGCCATGATTTAAGAACCCCTCTTAATGCCATCATTGGTTTTTCAGAAATCATTATGAAAGAAATGTTCGGCCCTATTGGTTCTGAAAGATATAAAGAATATGTGGAAAATATCAATAGTTCCAGTGATTACCTACTGTCTTTGATTAATGATCTTCTTGATTTTTCAGCGATTGAAGCGGGCAAACGTTATTTAACAAAAGTAAATATAGAGCCTACTTTATTCATAGAAGAATGTTACCAAAATTTATTTTCATTGAGCTTCGCCGATCAACTTGTCTGTAAGCTTGAAGTGGATAAGAATGTCGATCATATATTTGCCGATGAAAAAGCATTACGTCAAATAATGATTAATTTGATTTCAAATTCTATTAAATTTACCCCCAATGGCGGTATCATTAAGACCATCGTTAAAAAAACTGATACTTGGACCATTATTAAAGTGAGCGATACGGGTGAGGGTATAGATCCAATACATATAAAAGATATCCTCGATCCCTTCACAAGGGTTGAAAATAATCCCCTTATTACTCATGAAGGAACAGGCTTAGGCCTTGCTATTGTTAATTCATTGGTAAAATTACATGACGGTGAAATTACCATTGAAAGCAACCGTAATAGCGGCACTATAGTGACCATCAAATTACCTCTTTTTTAAAATTTGGCGCAAGTTTTTTTAGAGAGGCGCGTATAATAAGCATGCATATAAATATGGCTTACTATATATTAATCATTATTTTTAATATCATAGTAAAAGTAGGAAAATATGACGCTGCGCGATACAAATAAAAAATTTGGTTCACTTTCAAAAACACTTCATTGGGTCGTTGCATTCTCTATGATTGGCATGTTCTGCTTAGGGTACTGGATGCGTGGGCTTGATTATTATAACGCGTGGTATCTGAAAGCTCCCCATATTCATGAAAGTATTGGTTTACTGCTTTGCATTGTCATAATATTCTTTCTGTTTTGGCGTTTGAATAATGAAAATCCAGATGATAGTGATTTAAAACCATTGGAGCGACTTGGTGGAAAAATTATGAAAATTTCCCTTTATATAATGATGTTCTCCATATTTATCACGGGCTACCTTATTTCATCTGCGGGTGATAATTCGATAGATGTTTTTAACTGGTTCACTGTGCCAGCTAGTCTTGATATTAATCAAAATAAGGTTTTAGTGGGCCAGCTACATCAATATTTTGCCTATTTTATAATGACATTGATGCTTGTTCACCTCGGTGCTGCCTTAAAGCATCATTTTGTCGATAACAATGATATCTTAAAGCGGATTATCCCGTTTGTTAAAATTACTTAAACCAACAATAGCAACCAACTGAGTATTAAAATATGAACAAACTCCTCTTCGCAATATTTCTTTTTCTGATCCCTTTAAGCGCATCAGCCGCGATCTATAAGTTTGATACAGAAGGAATGCACGCCTCTATTAATTTTAAAGTTAAACATATAGGCTATAGCTGGCTTACGGGACGGTTTGATAAATTTGAAGGTCAATTTAATTTTGATCAAGACACGCCTGAAAATTCCACTGTCAGCGTTGATATTGATGTAACAAGTGTCAATACAAATCACGCCCTTCGTGATAAACATATTGTAGGGGAAAAATACCTGAATGTGGGAAACTTTCCCAAGGCTCATTTTCAAAGCACTTCTATTGAAATTACCGGCGATAATACGGGAACCATTCACGGTAATCTTACTTTAAATGGTGTGACTAAACCGATTGTACTTATGGCCTCACATGTTGGTGGTGGTGATGATCCGTGGGGCGGCTTTCGTCAAGGCTTTACGGCAACAACCACTTTAAATCCCAAGGATTTCAACTATCAATTTGATTTTGGTAATATTCTGCTTGAGCTTCAAGTGGAAGGAGTTGAGCAGAAATAAGGCTGATTTTTATCTGTTTTTCTTTAAATAATGATAAAAAACATCTAGCATTTCATCAATACCAGTGCGGCCAAATCCTACACGAAAATGATCTTGTGGAGTTGGCAGTAGCTGTGAATTATAGATGCGCGGCGGCAGCAGCATAATACCAGTTTCATCTAAAAGATCAGCACAAAATTGATTGCAATCAGTGTCTTTTAAATATTTTGGGTAACCGACTGCGCCACCGTCTGGTCGTGTCCATCGAAAAATATCGGGAAATTCACTGAAAAACGTTTCTAGCTTCTGGGCGTTTTCGCTTAAAAGTTTTCGATTTTTAGTCAAAATAACATCCCGCGCTTTTAAAGCAATCAGGGCAAGTCTTTCACTAGGGGCACTGTTACAAATAGTCAAAAAATGTTTATATCTTTCCATCTGTTGCAACAGATCAAGATTCTGACAGGCGATCCAACCAATACGCAAGCCGGGAAGACCATATGCTTTTGACATAACATTTAATGATAGACCCTTTTCGTAGATATCGGCAATTTGTGGCAATCGTTTATCATCGCTACTTTCAATGCCGCGATAAACCTCGTCACTGAAAATATAAAGATCAAATTCACGGGCTAAATCAACCAGTTTAAGCTGATCTTCTTTTGAAATAATTTTACCGGTGGGATTATTGGGAAAATTAATTGAAATCATTTTGCTATTGGGCCTAAGGGCGCCGCAAATGGCATCTATATCAAGGTTCCAGTCATTTTGGGCGTCCAAAGCCACGCCTGATACTTGACAAATAGAGAGCGGAATTGTTTCAGCAGCCTGATAATTTGGCACAATAATAATGGCATGATCCTCGGGCTTAAGAAGGGTGCGCATGGCTGTATAAATACCTTCCTCGGCACCACTGAAACAGAGTATATTCTGATCTTGCATTTTATCATAAGTCTGTGCAATTTCACGGCGCAATTCAGGAAGACCGTAAGTTTGGGTATAGCCAAGCCACAGGTTATCATAGGCATCCCGGTCTTCTTGATTGGCTAAAGCGAGCAGTTCGATTAAAGTCATGCTTTGCATATCTGAGGCCGTTAAATGATATTTCGCCTTAAATTCCCATTGAGAAAAAAAGACCTCTAATTCAAAATTTTTCATGTATGTCCCAAACAAATGACTATTAATTATTCAAATTTTTATCATGCCTTATAATATAATGCAAAGCCCTTAAGTCGTTAATGCTTGACTTTATATAAGAAATGGCGCATCACCGCCCCGTTACAAGATTATTTAGTGATTAGATAGTTGAATTTCCGCTTAGCAGCCGTGACGAGTAACAGTCATGTGTATCCCTAGTTAGGGCCAAGTGCATTCGCGGATTTAAATAGTGCCAAATGATAAAAAAGGCACCAATACCGTGAAGGACACTGTGATGACGCATGATATTGCGCCAGAATTTGATGCATCTGCATCGCCAGAATTTGATGCATCTGCATTAAATGAAGAAAATACCAACATAGCTGACGAAGAAATTGTCATTGATGACACGCCAAAATTTGATTTTGATAAATTTGGTTTTGATAAAACCATTATTAGATCTATTAGAAAAGAAGGTTTTACGACACCAACTCCGATTCAGGATATGGCTATATTGCCGCTAATGAGTGGCTTAGACCTTATGGGAATTGCACAAACCGGTAGCGGTAAAACCGCAGCATTTTCATTGCCAGTAATGAATAAACTTATTTATGATTACAAAAAACCAGAACCCCATAAGCCCAAAGTATTAATCCTCGCCCCAACCCGCGAGCTGGTTATGCAAATTGGTCAATTCATTGAAACATTCAGTCGCGGCACACCGATAAAAAATCTTGTGGTTGCCGGTGGACAACCTTATCAGCCGCAAATACGCAAACTTAAATATGGTGTTGATATTTTGATAGCGACCCCAGGCCGACTTATCGACCATATGGGAAGTGGCACAATCAAGCTGGATCAATGTCATACATTCATATTGGATGAAGCGGACCGTATGCTTGATATGGGCTTCATTGATGATGTTAAAGAAGTACAGAAGTCATTGTGCGAAGATCATCAGACCATTATGTTTTCAGCAACCATGAATGACAAAGTTCGCAGACTTTCATCGGAGCTATTAAAAGAGCCTGAATATGTAGAACAGGTGCGTAAAACTGTTGTTGCCGATACTATTACTCATAAATTGATGAATGTGCGCCGTAAGGATAAGAGCGAACTTCTGATCCAACTATTACAGGATCCGACCATTGAAAAAGCATTGATATTTGCCCGGACAAAATTGGGCGCGGATGATCTGTGTGAGAAATTAAAATCAGCCTTTCGCGAAACCCCGATCAGGGTTGATGCTATTCACGGCGATAAAAAACAACGGACCCGTGAAAAAATTCTACTTAATTTCCGTAAAGGACGCACTACGGTTCTGGTCGCTACTGATGTGGCGGCGCGGGGTATTGATGTAGAGGGCATTAGCCACGTCATTAATTATGAACTTCCGATCGAAGCCGAAAATTATGTCCACAGAGTAGGGCGCACAGGTAGGGCAGGCCAGAAAGGTTTGGCAATCTCATTTTGTGACCCAAGCGATGTGCGTTTGTTAAAAGAAATAGAAAGACTGATTAAAATTAAAATTGATGTTGATGAAAACCACCCTTTTCATTTTAATCTTTCAGAAGTAAAGGCCCTTAAAGGTGGCAAAGGCAAATTCAATCGCAATAGTGATAACCGTCGATCATCAGCGCCACAACGCGATCGTTCTGAAGGCCGTCATAAAAGCAAATCTAATAGACCTGATTTTAAACATACTTCAAAAGATCGTTCAGATAATAGTTCAGAATATAGACCCGAGAAAGATTCAGAATATAGATCTGAGAAAAAGCCCGAATATAGATCTGAGAAGAAATCAGAATATAGATCTGAGAAGAAACCCGAATATAGATCTGAGAAGAAACCCGAATATAGATCGGAGAAAAAATCAGATGATCGCCCAGCCAATAGCAGACGCCCTGCAAGGCAAGCGGAGTTTAAAAAACCATCTGCTCATAAACCCGATGCTAAGCGTTATGATCCTTGGATTGCGTCTAAAGGTTTTGATGATGATCCTGTTGTAAAAAAATTACGGGGCGCAAAACCAGCCTCAAAACCATTTAACGACACTAAAAGAACTACGGGTGACGATGTTAAGGTTTTTGCTAAAAAGAAAGAAGGTTTTAAAAAGAAAGAAGACTTTAAAGGCAAACGCGATAATAAATTTGCTAAAAAATCTGATAAGCCTTCTTTTGAGAAAAAACCATCATTCTCTAAAAATAAAGACGCTCAAAAAGGTCGTGCTAAAAACACTGGTGGTAAAATTTCTCTAGCCAATTCAAATGGCGCACCACAGCAAACAGGCGGTCATAAAAGTTTTTCTCCAGGCCGAAAAACTTTACGCGCTTCTTAAATTTATAAATTATTTACAATTAAAGGCTCCGTTTTCGGAGCCTTTTTTTTGCATAATGCTCAAACATGTGCCAAGATGATTAAATTAAATTCCATAGTATATTCTGAGGGTAAGTATGAAATATTTAACAAAGTTAATAGTGATCATTTTTCTCTGCTTTACAGTACAAAATTGTGTCCATAAAATGAACATGGACGACGCCAGTCTTGCCTATAGTTCTGGGGATTATGCTACGGCTTTAAAACATTATCGCCAACAAGTAGCACAAGGAAATTCAGAAGCAGAATATCAGCTCGGAACAATGTATGCGGGTGGCTTTGGTGTTGTAAAAAATCAAACAGAGGCTAATCAATGGTTTTTAAGTGCTGCAGAAAAAGACAATAGTTCTGGTCAAATTGAAATCGCAAAATCATATTTTGAGGGTAATGCTGTTTCGCAAAATTACTCTCTAGCCAAAGATTATTTTAAAAAAGCAGTTAAAGGCGGTAATTTGGATGCGAATTTTTATCTGGGAAATATCTATCATAAAGCCTTAGGAGTAAGCGGCGATATCAACAAGGCTATTGAATATTACAAGACTGCCGACCAAGCCAATAACGGCGCCGCCCAATATTATTTAAGCAATATGTATCTTAACGGTGAAGGGGTAAGCCAAGACCTAAGTCTGGCCCAAAGTTTAATGATTAAAGCGGCGGATAATGGCTACGCTAGTGCCCAATATAATAGAGCAATGGATTATAAAAATGCCGACGATCATCAGCAAGCGGCACTTTGGTTTGAACGCGCGGCAAAGCAGGGCCATAGGGAGGCTCAATATAATCTTGCAAATGCCTATGATCAAGGCATTGGTGTTGATAAAGATATATTAAAATCTTTTGATTGGTACAAACTCGCCGCTGAGCAAGGCCATGTGGACGCTCAATATAATCTTGGAAATTTATACCGTAATGAAGGGGGCATAGCGGTTGATTATGATCAGGCCTTAAAATGGATGACATCGGCCGCCGAAAACGGCCATATCAAAGCACAGGCAGACCTTGGTGCGCTATATTTTATCGGTGTTGGTGTAAAAGTGAATTATAAGAAGGCTATCAAATGGTACACGCTTTCTGCTAATCAAGGTCATGTTATGGCACAGTTTTTTCTTGGCAATATAAACCGAATTGGCCAAGGGATGATCGTTGATGAGGTGGTCGCCCTTAAATGGTACACGCTTGCCGCAGAACAAAATATGCCAGAGGCACAAAATAACTTAGGCTATATGTATGCAAACGGCCAAGGAACCGAAAAAGATTACGTCAAGGCCCATATGTGGTTTAATGTTTCCGTTCACAATGATAATTTCAAAGCGCAAAATGCAGTATTATTCATTGAAAGTGAAATGACCACACAACAAATTGAACAAGCTAAGGTTATGGCAATAGACTGGTTAGAAAGCCATCATATAAAATGACAATCAGTCACTTCTATTTATGTTTTATAATGGCTTGGCTTGGCCTGTCGTCGGTGGCTCATGCGGATCTGGAGAGGGCTAAAATTGCTTATGATAACGGTGATTTTGTTCGTGCCTATGATGAATTGCAAATGCCTGCTGAAAATGGTGATGCTGTTGCTCAATTTTATCTTGGAATTTTATATCATGGTGGAAAGGGCCTAGAGACAGACATCGAACAGGCTCTATATTGGTATAAGCAAGCCGCACGTAAGGGTTTGCCGTCCGCTCAACATAATATAGGGATAATTTATGAAAGGGGCCAAGGCGTAGAAATGGACCTACAAGAAGCTGCGAATTGGTATAAAAAAGCGTCTTGGCAGAAATTTCCCCCTTCGCAATTTGCATTGTCCAATATGTATAAAAATGGCAAAGGCGTTGAGCAAAATAATAGTGAAGCGCTCAAATGGTTAGTCAAGGCGGCAAATAATGGTCTCGGTCAAGCTCAATATAACCTTAGTCTGGCTTATGATCTAGGCGAGGGTGTCGCACCCGATAAAACCATTGCCGCATCATGGACAGCTCGGGCCGCAGAACAAGGGGTTGTTGAGGCCCAATATAATCTTGGGATGATCTATTTCAATGGTGATGGCTTAGAGAAAAACCTTTTATTTGCCTATGTCTGGTTTAATCTCGCCAGTACTCAAGGGCATCCTCTTGCTTTGGAAATTTTACCAAATTTACAAAAATTATTCAGCGCAGACCAAATTGCACAAGCTGAAAAACTATCAACTGAATATCTCAATAAAATTAGAAATTAGTGCCTTATTCTGCCGCTTGCGAAGAATTCAATTGACGAATTTTCTGATCTTGCTTTTCGCATTTTAATTTACGTCTTCTAACCCGCATATAATATAAGGCCGGCACAAAAACCAATGCCAATAATGTTGCCCCAACCATACCGCCTGCAATGGCTGTAGCAAGGGGAGGCCACATGGCGCCACCCCATATAATCAACGGTAAAAAGCCGCCGATGGTGGTCAATGTTGTTGATATAATGTGCCGAGTAGCGCCAATCACTACATTGACAATCGCTTCTTTGTCGGCATTTCTAGCCTCTTCATCATCGCGAAGTGCCGCCAACACAACAATGCTGTCATTAATAGCAAGACCAATCAGGCCCATCGTACCCATAATTCCGGTAAAGCCCATGGGAAAGCCAAATAGCCATAAAGATAAAAAAGCAAGTCCTGAACTGAAAAATGCCACACCACCAATGATTAATGCCGAAGTGAAGCTATTAAAAGCTAGAACCAAAACACCCATCATCACCACAAGAAGCGGAAGAATAGTCGAAAATAAACCGCCTTCAGAACGCGCTCTTTTTTCATCTTCACCACCAAAGACAAGATTATAACCTGCGGGCAGTTCAAAATTTGATGCGGCTAATCTTTCTTTAAAATCAAGCAATGTCACACCAGGAAGGCTGTATGGATCAAGGTAGGCCTGTATAACACCTTGTCTTTTACCGTTTCTACGCGAAATGGTGCTGACTGTCGGCACAATTTCCATATGACCAAGACTGCTCAAAGGAACACCAGAGATATGACTTCCTGCCATCGATACGCTGCCATTTGGCGCCACAATAGAATTATTGAGCAAATAATTCATATCGTCGCGATTTTGATTACTAAAACGTACCCGAACTGGCAATTCTTCGCTTCCTTCAAGCACACTACCTCCTACGCGGCCTTCAAGGGCGTAATTAAGCTGCTGTGCCACTTGATTAAGATTTAGACCTGCAGTCTCGACCGCGCCTTCATTAGCGACAAACATGAGCTTCTTTTGGGTAAAGCTGGTTTTGCTATATGTGAAACTAACATTGGCTGTTTGGGCAAGTATTTTGCGAATTTCTTCGCTTTTTTGCGTTAAAACTTTCAAATTCTGGCCGTAAATTAAAACTTCAATCGGTGCTTCAAAGGGTGGCCCTTGTTCAAAGGGAAGTGTCAAAACCATGGCATCAGGAACCCCAATGATCAGTTCTTTTTGCAAGAGTGGTAAAATTTTTCGTGTCGCCTCAGCCGATGTGGTGGTGATAAATGCACCTGCAAAACTGCTGACCCCATCATTGGCAAGGAAGGTATTATAATAAACACCGGGCGGGTTTTCACCGATCACCCAATAATCGGATATAATATCCGGATATTTAGCAAGAACAGCCCGTACCTTAGTGACCTGACGGGTGGTTTCTTCTAAGCTTGCGGTTGTTGGAAGTTTAAGCTGTACTTGAAATTGATCCCTATCTGCGGGCGGGAAGAATTGTTGAATTAACGTCGTGCTTAATATGAAACCAATAACAGGTAGCGTAATAGCAATCAGGGCCGCTTTTTTAGGAAAGATCAAACACCATTGGAGCATTTTTCTATAACGTTGCAACAGGTGAATATTGTTATAACCATTTTGCAAAATTTCTTTAAAATCTGAGCTGCCATTACCATTAGACGGCGATCTTTGAGCACTGAAAAAATGATGACGGTCCACATAGCCTGTTAATGCAGGGATAATAGTAAGGGACAAAAATAACGATGAAAAAAGTGAAAATATCACCGCAAGGCCAATCGAGCCAATAAATTCACCGGTTGGCCCTGGTGCTAAAACCACAGGCATAAATGTAAGCGATGTTGTGACGGTTGAGGCAAGCAACGGCACGGTTAAATGTTTGACCATTTGCGATATTGAGGCGGTTATAGTTTCACCCTTGAGGCGAAAATGTTTATATTTATCAACGGCAACAATGGCATTATCAATCAAAAGTCCAAGGGCAATAATAATACCTGTTATGGACATTTGATGGAGTTTTACATCCATCAAATTAAAAATTGCCATCACCATTAAAATGCTAAGGGGCAGGGCGCTTGCCACCAATATGGCAGAACGCCACCCCATCATAAAGACCATCACAGTAATAATGATGATTGAACTTATAATTATATTGCCAAGCAAAGTACTAAGGCGTTGTGTTACATATTGATCTTGGCTGAAAATAACATCGACATTTATACCGTCTGGCACAGTTAGTTTAAATTGATCTACCGCCTGATTTAAAGTGGTAGACCATAAGTCTACCCGCACATTTGCGTCGACCTTTGCGCCAACAATAATGCCTTGCTTACCGTTTAGGAGCGCATTTGCATGGGCTGGACTACGGAGTGATTTTTGCACATTGGCAATATCACCCACCCTTAAAAACTGACCGGTTGCAAGTTGTTTTAAAATAATACTGCGGATGCGCGCTTCTGATTTTAATTCGCCGCTGACTTCTATAATTAAATCATTATATTTTGCCCGCACTTGCCCAGCAGGGATTTTAGAATCTGCGGCAGCGATGATGGCTGATACTTGGCTTACGGTTAAACCAACTGATGCTAAGGCATCAGGATCGACGGTCACTGATATTTCTTCAACGGGCTCTCCAAAAACTGCCGTATCAACTGTGCCGCCAATTGGTGCTATAACACGTTCTAAATCCTTAGCAAATCTACCTAAAATATCAAGTTTCGGCGGTTGATCTTGTTGAACTTTATTTTTCCATGTAAGGCCAACCATAAAGGTGTAAAC